>NZ_JRMK01000061.1:0-24109 GCF_000972925.1 Mycobacterium sp. UM_Kg1
AGATGTGTATAAGAGACAGCGTGCGCACCGGTCCGTCTGGGCAACGATGCGTCCGCGAGGCGGCTGTCGAAGTCTCGCGCTGGATCACGGCTCAGTCTACCCATAGAACGGCGATCACCCGAACCATTGGAATTCGAACCCGGTGCTGCGCTTTCTCAGCTCTCCTGCGCCACGCCCTGACCTGCTGCGCGCTCGGCTCCCTCGGCACCGGGTTCCGGGGTGTCGCTGCGGATATCGATGCGCCAGCCGGTCAGCCGGGCCGCCAGCCGGGCGTTCTGGCCTTCTTTGCCGATGGCCAGGGACAACTGAAAGTCCGGGACCACCACGCGCGCCGCCCGGGCGACCGGGTCGATCACCGTGACCGAGACCACCTTGGCCGGTGACAGGGCGTTGCCCACGAAGCGGGCCGGGTCCTCGTCGTAGTCGATGATGTCGATCTTCTCGCCGGCCAGCTCGCTCATCACATTGCGCACCCGTTGCCCCATCGGACCGATGCAGGCGCCCTTCGCGTTGAGCCCGGGAACCTTCGAGGCCACCGCGATCTTGGATCGGTGCCCGGCTTCGCGGGCGACCGCGACGATCTCCACCGAACCGTCGGCGATCTCGGGAACCTCCAGGGCGAACAGCTTGCGCACCAGGTTCGGGTGGGTGCGCGACAGCTCGATCCGGGGCTCGCGCAGTCCGCGGGTCACCCCGATGACGTAGCAGCGCAGGCGGTCGCCGTGCTCGTAGGCCTCGCCGGGGGCCTGCTCCGCGGGCCGGATGACCCCGTCGAAACCCTTGGCCTCGGTCCCCAGCCGCACCACGATGACACCGCGGGCGTTCTCCCGGGCGTCGCGCTGCACGACGCCGGCGACGATGTCGCCCTCGCGGGCGGAGAACTCGCCGTAGGCCTTCTCGTTCTCGGCGTCGCGCAGCCGCTGCAGGATCACCTGACGCGCCGTGGTGGCCGCGATCCGGCCGAACCCCTCCGGGGTGTCGTCGTATTCGCTGATCACGTTGCCGTCGGCGTCGGTCTCGCGCGCCAGCACCCGCACCACACCGGTTTTGCGGTCGACGTCGATCACCGCGTCGGCCTGGTGACCTTCGGTGTGGCGGTAGGCGGTGAGCAGAGCCGACTTGATCGTGTCCACGACCACATCGACCGAGATGCCCTTGTCGGCCTCGATCGCGTGCAGCGCCGCCATGTCGATGTTCATAAGCGCCACTCCTCTTCGTCGCCGGCGCGGGTCATGCTCCGGCCTCCGTTCCGGTGTCCCGGGCCTGCAGGCCCGCTAACTCCAACTCACGCGCGCTCGGCGGCGAGAACTCGACCTGTACCACCGCCCGGCTGATGTCACTCAACGGCAGGCGGCGCAGGTTCCAGTCCCGGCCGGCGCGCACGACCAGCGTCACGACGGCATCGGCGACCACGCCCATCCGGCCAGTCAGGGTGCTCCCGTCGGACAGCGTCAGCTCGACTTTGCGGCCGTGTGCCCGACGGAAATGTTTCGGGGTGGTCAGCGGCCGGCCCACCCCGGGCGAGCTGACCTCCAGCACGTACTGGCTGTCGAAGGCCAGGGTGTCGAGCAGGGCCGAGGCCGAACGCGACAGCGCGGCGGCGGTGTCCAGATCCAGCGGGGTGTCGCCGTCGGCCACGACGGTGATGCGCGGCAGCGGATCGCGCTCGTCGACGAGGACCTCTTCGATCTCATACCCGGCACGGCTGAACTCAGCATCGAGCAGCTCGATCACCTGTGTCTGGGAAGGTAGCCCGGTGGGCACGGCGAGCTCCTCATCTTGAGTTGTCCAGTCGGCGCGTTCCTACGCGCCGGGCGCGGCCAGGAACCAGTCATCAACGATACGCCGTGGGAAACACAGCCACAGCAAACCGGCAAAAGCGCGAGCCAGAGTATCGCGGCCCGTCGGCGGCCACGTCACGTCCCCCGGATGCGGGCGTGGTGGCAGGATGTCTTAAATGCCCAGCCCCCCATCCGCCATCGACCGACGGCGCGTGCTGACCGGGGCCGGAATGCTCGCCCTGCTGGCGGTCGTGGCGCCGGCCTGCGGTTCGGCCCCGACCCCGCCCGCCGTCGGCGAACTGGAGGCGCAACGCCGGCTCGCGCTGCGCGACAGTGCGCTGGCGGCCGCTGCGGCCGCGGCGCTGACCGACCCGGACGCCAAGGCACTGAACGCCGCACTGGATCAGGTCTCGCAGGAGCGCGCCGAGCACGCCCGCTCGCTGGCCGCCGAGATCACCCGCACCACCGGAAAGCCCATCCCCGACGACTCGCAGGCCACCACGGCGCCGGATGACTCCGGGCCGACCGTTTCGCAGGTGATCAACGCTTTGCGGGAGGCGGCCGAAGGTGCCGGCGCGCTGGCTGTCGCGTCGTCGGGGTACCGGGCGGGCCTTTTGGCCTCGATCGCCGCCGCCTGCACCGCCTCCTACGCTGTCTCCTTGGTGATGCAGGCATGACATCTCCCGAACCCGGCCCGGTCTCCGGGCCCGACGCCGCGCTGCGAGCTGCGCTGACGACCGAATACGGCGTCGTCTACGGCTACGGCCTGGTGTCGGCGTACTCGCTGCCGGAGTTCAACGGCCTGGTGGTCACCGCCATCCGCCGCCACCGCGAACGCCGGGACCGCACCATCGCGCTGTTGACCGGCCGCGGTGTTGCGGTGCCGCCCGCCGCCGCCGGCTATCAGGTGCCCACTCCGGTGACCACCTCCGATGACGCGTTGCGGCTGGCGGTCCGGATGGAAAACGACACCGCGACAGCCTGGCGTGCGGTGGTCGAGCAGGCCCACGAGGCCGGCGATCGGGAATTCGCGGCGACCGCGCTGGGCCAGAGCGCGGTGCTGGCCGCACACTGGAGCCGCGCACTGGGAGACTGGCCGATCACCCAGGCCTTCCCCGGCGGCGCGGACTAGCCGACGGCGGGCGGCCTGCCGGGTCCGCGGCCCCGGTCAGCGCCCGAGCGCCGCCCGGACCTGCTGGGCCAAGTCCGCACCCACGGCCAGCTCGCGGGTCTGCCCGGAGAAGCGGTCCCGCAGCTCGACGACACCGTCGGCCCAGCCGCGTCCGACCACCACGATCCACGGCACGCCGAGCAACTCGGCGTCCTTGAACTTCACCCCCGGTGAGGCCTGCCGGTCGTCGAAGAGCACCTCCAGACCGAGACGGTCCAGCTCGGCGGCCAGCTCGGTCGCACCGGCACGGGCCGCGTCGTCTTTGTTCGCGATCACCACGTGCACATCGAAGGGGGCCACCTGCGACGGCCAGCGCAGGCCCAGTTCGTCGTGCTGCTGTTCGGCGATCACCGCGACCAGCCGCGACACCCCGACACCGTAGGAGCCCATCGTGAGCCGCACCGGGCGGCCGTCCTCGCCGAGGACATCGACGCCAAAGGCGTCGGTGTACTTGCGGCCCAGCTGGAAGATATGGGCGATCTCGATGCCCCGCGCGCTGACCAGCGGACCCGCCCCGTCCGGCGAGGGATCGCCGTCGCGGACCTCGGCCGCCTCAATGGTGCCGTCGGCGACGAAGTCGCGCCCGGCCACCAGCCCCACCACGTGCTTACCGGGCGCGTCGGCACCGGTGATCCAGCTGGTGCCGTCCACCACCCGTGGGTCGACCAGGTAGCGGACTCCGTTGTCCAACAATGCCTTCGGCCCGATATAGCCCTTCACCAGGAACGGGTGCTCGGCAAAATCCTTGTCGTCGAGCAGGGTGTACTCGGCGGGTTCGAGGGCTGCCCCGAGCCGCTTGTCGTCGATCTCGCGGTCCCCGGGCACCCCGATGCCCAACAGTTCCCAGTCGCCGTCGGGTTGGCGGACTTTGAGCAGGACGTTCTTGAGGGTGTCGGCGGCGGTGACGGTGCGGTCGAGGGCACCGTTGGCCCAGTCCACCAGGGTGGCGATGGTCGGTGTGTCGCCCGTGTCGTGAATCTGCGGCTCGGCCAAGCCGTCCAGCGGCAGCGGCTCGGGGCGGGCGGTGACCACCGCTTCGACGTTGGCGGCGTAGCCCGACTCCACACAGCGCACGAAGGTGTCTTCGCCGACGGCGCTCTCGGCGAGGAACTCCTCGGAGGCCGATCCGCCCATGGCGCCGGAAACCGCCGAGACGATCACGTAGCGCACGCCGAGCCGGTCGAAGATCCGCTGGTATGCCGCGCGGTGCGCGTCGTAGGCGGCGGCCAGGCCGGCATCGTCGACGTCGAAGGAATAGGAGTCCTTCATCACGAACTCGCGGCCGCGCAGAATCCCGGCCCGGGGCCGCGCCTCGTCACGGTATTTCGGCTGGATCTGGTACAGCACGACCGGGAAGTCCTTGTACGAGCTGTACTCCCCCTTGACCGTCAGGGTGAACAGTTCCTCATGGGTGGGGCCGAGCAGATAGTCGTTGTCGCGGCGGTCCTTCAACCGGAACAGGCCGTCGCCGTATTCGGTCCAGCGGTTGGTCGTCTCGTACGGGGCGCGCGGCAACAGCGCCGGGAACAGGATCTCCTGGCCGCCGATGGCGTTCATCTCCTCGCGCACCACCCGCTCGATGTTGCGCAGCACCCGCAGGCCCAGGGGCAGCCAGCTGTACAGACCGGGGGCGATCGGCCGGATGTAGCCGGCCCGCACCAGCAGCTTGTGGCTGGGAACCTCGGCATCGGCGGGGTCGTCGCGCAGGGTGCGCAGGAACAGTTCGGACATCCGGGTGATCACAGCGGGAGAGCCTATCTTTCGCGACGGGCGGACGCCGACTCGCACCGCGGAGCCCGCCGGGGCCGCCGGGGCCGCCACCGGCCGGCTACAGCTTTCCGGCCTCCACCGCCTCAAGGGTGTGCTGGGCGCGGGCGATCTGATCGGCGGGGAAACCGATGAGCAGCGCCGCACCGCCCACCAGCAGGGCGATCGCGGCCACCCACAGCAATGAATAGGTGTAGCCGTGCCCCAGCGCATCCAGCTGGGCGGGTGTCATGTTCTTCACCGGACCGCCGGTGCCGCCCAGGTAGAGCGTGCGCGAGGTCTGCACGGCCTGGATGACGACCAGCACCACCGGACCGCCGAGGTTGTAGACCATCAGGGTGATCGCCGAGACGGGACCGATCTCGCGGGGACCGACCTCGGCCAGGGCGCACAGCGGCAGAATCACCGCGATCGTCCCGATCCCCAGGCCACCCACCACGATGGGTGTGAACAGATCCGGGAAGTACGGAATGTCGCGGGTCAGCGTGGACCCGTACAGCATGGCACCCCAGACAAGCGCTCCGCCGCCGATGACCAGCCAGCGTGGTGCGATCAGCGGCGCCATCCGGGCCGCCAGCACCGTGCCGACGCCGAATGCCACCGCGAACGGGATGAAGCAGATGCCGGCCCGCAACGCCGAGTAGCCCAGCACGTCCTGCACCAGGAGCGCGATCATCACCGTCAACGTCAGCATCACCCCGCCGGCCATGAACAGCGCGACGAACGTCATCACCCGATTGCGGTTGTCGAACACCTCCGCGGGAACCAGCGGGTTGACCGCGAAACGTTCGACCAGAAAGACCCCCGCGAAGCACACGACTGCAGCCGCTGCCGAGCCGAAAACCAGGGGGCCGGTCCAGCCGTGCGACGGGCCCTGCGTGAACACCAGCACCGCGGCACTGCACCCGGCGGTGGCCAACAGCGCCCCGGGCAGGTCCAGGCGCAACCGCTCGCGGTAGGTCTCGTTCACCCGCGCCGCCGCGATCGCAATGATCGCGATCCCGATCGGAATGTTGATCAGGAAGGCCAACCGCCACGACACCACCGTCAACGCCCCGCCGAGCACCAGGCCCAGCACCGACCCCAAGCCCTGCATGGCAGCCGAAACCGCCAGTGCCTGATTACGAGCGCGCCCGGGGGCGTAGGTGGTGGCGATCAGCGCCAGGCCGGTCGGTGCGGCGACTGCGGCACCGATGCCCTGGACAGCCCGCGCGGCGATCAGGGTGGCGGTGTCGGTGGCCAACCCGCAGACCAGCGAGGCGAGCGTGAACAGGCCCACCCCGGAGATGAACGCTCGCTTGCGCCCGATGGCGTCGCCCACCCGGCCGCCGAGCAGCAACAGGCCGCCGAAGGTCAGGACGTAAGCGGTGATGACCCAACTCTTGGCGGCATCGGACAGGTCGAGGTCGGCCTGCATCCGCGGCAACGCCACCACGACGATGGTGCCGTCCAGCGTCGACATCAACTGCATGCCGGTGATCGCCAGGACGGCGATCCCGAGCACGCTCGTCGACGGCGAGCGGCCAGCCGACTGGGCATCCCCCCGCGCCGCCATAGCTGGCCAGCTTAGCGACAGCGGACCCGCTCAGCCGGGCATTCGAGGCGAAGTCAGAGAGTGCCGGCGCCGAAGGCGTCCTGCACGTCCTGGGCGTGCGCCACCTGCTTGGCGGTGTACCCGATCAGCAGGGAGATCGCGCCGACCAGGACCGCCACCGCGGCAATCCACAGCAGCCCGTAGGTGTAGGCGGAGTCCAGCGCCGCGATCTGCGCGGGGTTCATGGTTTTGACCGGCATGTTGGTGCCGCCGAGGTACAGGGTGCGCGAGGTGATGACGGCCTGGATGACCGCCAGCACGATCGGTCCGCCCAGGCTTTGCAGCATCAGGGCGATGGCTGATGTGGGGCCGATCTGGTCGAAGCCCACGCCGGTGATCGCCGACAGGGTCAGCGGCACCACGATCACGCCGATCCCGAGCCCGCCGAGCACGATCAACGTGACGAAGTTCGGGAAGTACGGGAGGTTCCGGTTGATCGTCGAGCCGTAGATCATCGCGCCCAGCAACACGACGCCACCGGCGATCACCAGCACCCGGGGCGGGAACCGGCGCACCAGCTGCGAGGACGCCGCCAGGCCCACCCCCAGGCCGATCACGAAGGGGATGAATCCGACGCCGGCGCGCAGCGCCGAATAGCCCATCAGATCCTGCACGTAGAGACCGATGGTCACGGTCAAGGTGAACAGCACGCCGCCGGCGAGGAAGATCGCCGCGAAGGTCAGCAGCCGGTTGCGCTCCTTGAACAGGCTGAACGGCACCACCGGGTTCTCGGCGGTGCGTTCCACCACGGCGAATGCGAGCAATGCCACGATCGCCAGCCCCCCCGAGCCGATGGTGACGACCGAGACCCAGCCCTTCTCCGGACCGATCGTGAAGGCGAACACCGCCGCCGTGCAGCCCAGCGTCGCCAGCAGCGCGCCGGCGGCATCCAGCTTCATCCGCTCCCGGTGGGTCTCGGTCAGCGCGGTACGGGCCAGGTAGATCATCAGCAGGCCGATGGGCACGTTGATCCCGAACGCCAGGCGCCACGAAACCTCGGTCAGCGCGCCGCCGATCACCAGGCCCATCACCGACCCGACAGCGGTCATCGCGCCGAATATCGCGGTGGCGGCATTGCGGGCCGGCCCCTTGGGGAAGGTGGTGGCAATCAGCGCCAGTGCGGTCGGCGAGGCGATGGCCGAGCCGACACCCTGCAGGAGCCGCGCGATCACCAGCGTGGGGGCATCCCAGGCCACGGCACACAAGACAGAGGCGATGGTGAACAGCGCAACCCCGCTGATGAAGGTGCGCTTGCGGCCGATGGTGTCGCCGAGCCGTCCGCCGAGCAGCATCAGGCCGCCGAACGTCAGCACGTAGGCACTGATCACCCAGCCCCGCCCCGCATCCGACAAGCCCAAGTCGTCCTGGATCTTGGGAAGCGCGACGATGGCGACGGTGCTGTCCATGGTGGCCAGCAGCTGCATGCCGCCGATGGCGATCACGGCGTAGATGAAGCGACGGGACGGCAGCCGGGAGGCGACATATTTGCTGGTCCAGCTCACGAGATCGGAGCCGGACCGCCCCGCGGGAACCGATCCGCCGGCGCCTTCGGACCGCTGTGAGGTCACCCGTCCTGCATCATCGAGTGCAGTCATAAGCGGCTACCCTACAGTAATTATTAAGAGCTGTTTAAACCCCGAAGTCCGCGACGGCCCCGATAATCACGATCGCTGGAGGTCGGATGCCCTCCGCGCGGATTTTCTCGGGCGCGTCGGCCAGGGTCGCACGCAGCGTGTGCTGGGCGGGCGTGGTGCCGTGTTGCACTACCAGAACCGGTGTATCCGCAGGTCGTCCGCCCTTTTGCAGGACCGCGCTGAATTGTTCGATGCGTTCGATCGCCATCAGCAGCACGATGGTTCCGCGCATCGCGGCCAGGGCGTCCCAATTCACTAACGATTCGGGATCGTCGGGGGCAACGTGGCCGCTGACCACCACAAACTCGTGGTTCACGGCGCGATGAGTGACGGGCACACCGGCCAGGGCCGGTACCGCTATGGCACTGGTCACACCCGGCACAACCGTCACGGGAATACCGGCTTCGACGCAGGCCTGAACCTCTTCGTAGCCGCGGGCGAAGACGAACGGGTCGCCGCCTTTGAGCCGCACCACGAATTTACCGGCCCTGGCGCGATCGATCAGCAGCGCGTTGATGGCGTCCTGGGCCATCGCCCGGCCGTAGGGGATTTTGGCCGCGTCGATGACTTCGACGTTCGGCGACAGTTCGGCGAGCAGCTCGGGCGGGGCCAGCCGGTCGGCCACAACCACGTCGGCGTGGAAGAGCATGCGGCGCCCGCGCACGGTGATCAGCTCCGGATCGCCGGGGCCACCGCCCACCAGTGCCACGCCGCCGCGCACCACATCGGCGGCGGCCTGTGCCTCGGTGATGGTGCCGTCCTGCAGTGCCTCCCGGATGGCCGAGCGGATAGCCGCCGACCGGTTGTGCTCGCCACCGGCCAGCACGCCCACCGACAAACCGGAATAGCCGAAGGTGGCCGGGGTGACTGCGGACCCGTCGACGGCCCGATCGGCACGCACACAAAAGATTTGACGCCCATCGGCCTCGGCCACGACGGCCGCGTTGACCTCCGGGTCGTCGGTGGCGGCGATCGCGTACCACGCCCCGGCCAGATCCCCGTCGCGGTAGGCGCGCGAGACCAGCGTGATGCCGGGCCGGCGCCCGTCCAGCGCTTCGACGGCCGGGGTGGCGCTGGGTGCGATCACCGTCACCTCGGCACCGCTGTCCACCAGCAGCGGCAGCCGGCGTTGCGCAACGCTGCCCGCGCCCACGACGACGACTTTGCGGCCGGCCAGCCGCAAACCGGCCAGGTAGGGGTTCTCGGTCACCCGGTAACTCTAGTGGCGACCGCCAGCGCGGCGAAGCCGGGCGCAGCGGGGTTCAGGTGAGCTGAAGCTGTCGGCTGCCCCACTCCCACACCTGCTCGAACAGCGCGGGCTGGTCGGCGAGCCGGGTCCCCAGCGAGGGCACCATCTCGGTGAGCACCGTCCGCCAGGCGGGGAATCTCGCGGGGAAGCAGCGCTGCAGGACCTCGAGCATCGCCGGCACCGCGGTCGAGGCGCCGGGCGAGGCGCCGAGCAACCCGGCGAGGCTGCCATCGGCGGCGCTGACGATCGTGGTGTCGAATTCCAGACGCCCAGCACGGATCACCTGCACCCGTTGGCCTGCCCGGATCTCCTGCCAGTCCGCGTCCTGGGCGTGGGGCAGGAACTCCCGCAGCGCATCGACCCGGGCGCCATGCGTGCGCCGAAGCTGGCCGAGCAGGTAGCCGACCAGTGCGCGCTCCCGGAAGCCTGCGCTCACCAGCGATCTCGCGTTGCCGGCGCGGACCGACCGCGGCAAGTCCGTGAGGCGACCGTGCTTGAGAAACCTCGGCGACCACCCGGCAAAGGGGCCGAACAGCAGCGAAGCGGCGCCGTTGACCGTCCGGGCGTCCAGGTGCGGGGCGGTCGTCGACGGCGCGCCCATGGCCGGGGCGCCGTACACCTTGGCGCGGTGTCCAGCGGTGAGCCGGTCGGCCCCGCAGCGCAGGAAGACCCCGCTGATCGGGAAACCGCCATAGCCGCGGGCTTCGGGGATCCCCGAGCGCTGCAGCAGTCCCAGCGTCGCTCCCCCGGCGCCGAGAAAGACGAAGGCCGCTTTGAGCCTTCGTCTTTCGCCGGTGCGGCGGTTGCGCAGATCCAATATCCAGCCGCCGTCTGACGCTCGCTGCAGCGAGCGCACCTCGTGGCCGAACAGCGCCGCGCTGCCGTGGCGGGTCCCGTAGTCGATCAGCTGGCCGGTCAGCTCCCCGAAGTCGACGTCGGTGCCATGCTGAGCCCAGTCGAGGGCTACCGGGATGGCGGGACTTCGACCTGCGGCCATCGCCGGCAGGCGCGCGGCGAACTCCCCGAAATCGGTGATGAACTCCATCCCGCCGAACAACGGATTGCCGGCCAGTGCCTGGTGCCGCCGACGCAAGTAGTCCACGCCGGCGGCCCCCCGCACAAAACTGACGTGCGGAATCGGATGCACGAAATCCCGCGGCCGCCGCAGCAGGCCGTTCTGCACCGCGTAGGCCCAGAACTGGCGGGTCACCTGGAACTGCTCGTTGACCCGAATCGCCTTGGCGATGTCGATCGAACCGTCGGGCAGCGCAGGGGTGTAGAAAAGCTCGCACAGCCCGGCGTGGCCGGTGCCCGCGTTGTTCCATGGGCCGCTGCTCTCGCCCGCGGCGTCCTCCAGCCGTTCGACCACGGTGATCGAGACGTCCGGCTCCAAACGCCGAAGTATCGCCCCCAAAGTGGCGCTCATGATCCCCGCGCCGATCAGCGCTACGTCGGTCAGCTCGGTCCGAACCGATGTGGCCACGCCGTCAGACTATCCAGGACGGCACCGACCCGCCCCGCCTAGCCCCACCTGCCGTTAGGCCTCCACACCGTCTAGTCTTTCGCAATGGAGAGCTATGACCTTGCGATCATCGGAACAGGTTCTGGCAACAGCATTCTCGATGAGCGCTACGCCGATATGCGGGTGGCCATCTGCGAGCAGCACACTTTCGGCGGCACCTGCCTCAACGTGGGCTGCATTCCGACCAAGATGTTCGTCTATGCCGCCGAGGTGGCCAACACCGTAGCCCGGTCCTCTCGCTACGGGGTGGACGCCCACATCGACCAAGTCCGCTGGAGCGACATCGTCTCGCGGGTGTTCGGCCGGATCGACCCCATCGCCGCCGGCGGCGAGGAGTATCGCCGCAGCCTGCCCGGTGTCGATGTCTACAGCGAACACACCCGATTCGGCCCGGCCGGCTCCGATGGACGGTACGTGCTGATCACGGCCAGCGGTGAACAGCTCAGCGCCGAGCAGGTGGTGATCGCGGCAGGGGCGCGCTCGGCGATCCCGCCCGCCATCGCCGAAAGCGGCGCGCGTTACTACACCAGCGATGACGTGATGCGCATACCGGAGCTGCCCGAGCACTTGGTGATCGTCGGCGGTGGGTTCATCGCCGCCGAGTTCGCCCATGTGTTCTCCGCTCTGGGGGTGCGGGTCACCCTTGTCATCCGCGGCTCGGCCTTGCTGCGCCACTGCGACGAGACCGTGTCCGAGCGGTTCACCCGGATCGCCGCAGCCAAATGGGAGCTACGCACCCACCGTAACGTCGTCGCGGTTCGCAACGAGGGTTCAGGCGTCGCGGTGGAACTCGACGACGACTCCGTCCTGCACGCCGACGCGTTGCTGGTGGCAACCGGACGTATCCCCAATGGCGACCTGCTGGACGCCGGGCAGGCCGGAGTCAGCGTCGCCGGCGGCCGTGTGATCGTCGACAAGTACCAACGAACTTCTGCACGAGGCGTTTTCGCGCTCGGCGACGTTTCCTCACCGTATGAGCTCAAGCACGTGGCCAACCACGAGGCCCGGGTGGTGCAACACAATCTGCTGTGCGACTGGGACGACGTGGACGCGATGCGGACCACCGACCACCGCTACGTTCCGGCCGCGGTCTTCACCGATCCACAGATCGCCTCGGTCGGGTTGACCGAAACACAGGCTCGGGCTAAGGGTTTCGACATCTCGGTGAAGATTCAGAACTATGGCGACGTCGCCTACGGCTGGGCCATGGAGGACGAGACCGGATTCGCCAAGCTGATCGCCGAGCGCGACACCGGACGGCTGCTGGGCGCGCACATCATGGGCTACCAGGCATCGTCGATCATCCAGCCGCTGATCCAGGCAATGAGCTTCGGCCTCACCGCGCCGGAGATGGCCCGCGGCCAATACTGGATCCATCCGGCGCTGCCGGAAGTCGTGGAGAACGCACTGCTTGGGTTGGAATGCGGGGGCCCGCGATGAAATCCAGTCTGATGTCGCGGCAAGACCTCGATTTCCTGCTGTTCGACTGGCTGCGGGTAGACGAACTCACCCGGCGTGCCCGATTCGCCGAACACTCCCGCGAGACCTTCTCCGACACCCTCGACTTGTGCGAGCAGCTTGCCAGCCGCTATTTCGCTCCGCACAACAAGAAGAGCGACGCCCACGAGCCCACCTTCGACGGGACCACCGTCACCGTCATCCCGGAAGTCAAAGAGGCCCTCTCTGCGTGTGCCGACGCTGAGCTGATCGGCATGGCGATGGATTATCGGCTCGGTGGTGCGCAGCTGCCGGCGACGGTGGCCCAGGCCGGGTTCGCCTGGCTGATGGCCGCCAACGTCAGCACCGCCGGCTATGCCATGTTGACCATGGCGAATGCGAACCTGCTCGCGAAGTTCGGCACCGACGAGCAGATCGCCGCCTTCGTCAAACCCATGATCGCCGGTCGCTTCGCCGGGACCATGTGCCTGTCGGAGACCCAGGCCGGATCGTCGCTGGCCGACATCACCACCCGTGCGGAGCCGCGCACCGACGGCACCTACCGCCTGTTCGGATCGAAGATGTGGATCTCCGGCGGCGATCACGAACTGACCGACAACATCGTTCATCTGGTACTGGCCAAGATTCCGGGCGGCCCGGCCGGCACCAAGGGGATCTCGCTGTTCATCGTGCCGAAGTATCTGGTGAACTCCGATGGCACGCTGGGTGCGCGCAATGACGTTGTGCTGGCCGGGCTCAACCACAAGATGGGTTTTCGCGGTATCACCAACACGGTGCTCAATTTCGGTGAAGGCGGTCACCGGCCGGGCGGCGAGGCGGGCGCAGTGGGTTATCTCGTAGGCGCCCCGCACCGCGGTTTGAGCTACATGTTCCACATGATGAACGAAGCCCGGCTGGGTGTCGGCATGGGCGCGATCGCGCTGGGCTACACCGGCTACCTGAAGTCGCTGGACTATGCCCGCAGCCGACCACAGGGCCGCCCGGTGACGACAAAAGACCCCGCGGCGCCGCAGGTTGCGATCATCGAACACGCCGACGTCAAGCGGATGCTGTTGGCGCAGAAGTCCTACGTCGAGGGGGCACTCGCGTTGGCGCTGTATTGCGCGCGGCTCGTCGACCTCGCGAACACCGCCGCGTCCGACGAAGAACTCGACCACGCCACCGCGCTGCTGGACATTCTGACACCGATCGCCAAGAGCTGGCCGTCGCAGTGGTGCCTGGCCGCCAACGACCTGGCGATCCAGGTGCACGGCGGCTACGGCTATACCCGCGAGTACGACGTCGAGCAGCACTACCGAGACAACCGCCTCAACCCGATCCACGAGGGCACGCACGGCATCCAGAGTCTGGACCTGTTGGGCCGCAAGGTGGTGCAGCGCAACGGGGCCAGCCTGGCCGCACTACACGGCGCGATCACCGAGAGCGGCGCGGCGGCGCACCGAGCCGGTGGCGAACCGGCCGAGATGGCTACCCAGCTCGACGCGGTGGCCCAGCGGCTGGTGGCGGTTACCACCGGCATGTTCGCCGCCGGCGACATCGATGCCGCACTGGCCAACAGCGCGATCTACTTGGAGGCTTTCGGTCATGTGGTGATCGCCTGGATCTGGCTGGAGCAGGTGTTGGCAGCTGAGGGTCGCAGCGGTGACTTCTTCGACGGTAAGCGCCAGGCGGCCCGCTACTTCTTCCGCTACGAGTTGCCGAAGACCGGACCTCAACTCGACCTGCTGGAGAGCCTGGACCGGACAACTTTGGAGATGCGGCCCGAGTGGTTCTGACCTGCATCCACAGCGGGCCTAACCACTGTATTCAACTTCGGGGACCAAAGCCCCCTGGTGCCCCGATGTGCACCCGTGTCACAGTCTGGTCCAGACTGTGACATGACACCTGTCAAGTTTTTGATGACCGCGAGGAGTCCCAAGTGAGCGCGCCGACCACCCACCGCAACACCAGCGAGCACGGCCGAGTACTCGCCGACCCCCAGGCCTACACCGATAACGAGCGCCTGCACAGCTCACTGGCCTGGCTGCGCGCCAACCAGCCGGTGTCGTGGGTGGACGCCCCGCCGTACCGGCCGTTCTGGGCAGTCACCAAGCACACCGACATCATGGACATCGAGCGCGACAACGAGCTCTGGATCAGTGAACCGCGTCCAATGCTGCTACAGGCAGCGGTCGAGGACCGGGTCAAGGCCGACCAGGAGGCCGGGATCGGACTGCGCACGCTGATCCACATGGACGACCCGCACCACCGGGACATCCGCAAGATCGGTGCGGACTGGTTCCGCCCCAAGGCCATGCGCGACCTCAAGGTCCGCGTCGACGAACTGGCCAAACGCTACGTCGACCGGATGGCCGAGATCGGCCCGGAGTGCGACTTCGTCACCGAGATCGCCATCAACTTCCCGCTGTACGTGATCCTGTCACTGCTGGGCCTGCCCGAGGAGGACTTCCCGCGCATGCTCAAGCTGACCCAGGAGATGTTCGGCGGCGAGGACGCCGAGCACCAGCGCGGCCAGGGCGGCGCAGACGAGATCATGGCCGTGCTGCTGGACTTCTTCAATTACTTCTCCGCCCTGACTGCCTCGCGGCGGGCCAACCCCACCGGGGACTTGGCCTCGGCCATCGCCAACGGCCGTATCAACGGCGAACTCATGTCCGACATGGACACGCTGTCCTACTACGTCATCGTCGCCAGCGCCGGCCACGACACCACCAAGGACGCCATCTCGGGCGGTCTGTGCGCGCTGGTCGAGCACCAGGATCAGCTCGAGCGTCTCCAGAACGACATGAGCCTGGTGCCGCTGGCCGTCGAGGAAATGATCCGCTGGTCCACGCCGGTCAAGCAGTTCATGCGCACCGCCACCCGCGACACCGAGGTGCGCGGCGTGCCGATCGCCAAGGGTGAGTCGGTCCTGCTGTCCTACGTCTCGGCCAACCGCGACGAGGACATTTTCGACAACCCATTCACGTTCGACATCGCCCGCGACCCCAACAAGCACCTGTCATTCGGCTACGGCGTCCACTTCTGCCTGGGCGCGGCCCTGGCCCGCCTGGAGCTCAACAGCCTGTTCACCGAACTGGTGCCGCGCCTGGAGTCCATCGAGTTCGCCGGCACGCCCGAACTGTCGGCGACCACGTTCGTCGGCGGCCTCAAGCGCCTTCCGGTGCGGTACTCGATGCGCTGACACCGGCCGGCGAGTCGGAGTCGGTTGGGGGCTTCCTGCCGTAGACGTGTAGGGAGCCCTCGACCGTGGCGCACACATTCGTCGTGGTCGACGTCACCAGGGTGCTGATCTTGGTGTTTACAGCGGCGTGACGTAGGCCGAGCTGATCCCGCCGTCGACCAGGAAGGTCGAACCGGTGATGAACGATGCGTCGTCGCTGGCCAGGAAGGCCACAGCGGCCGCGATCTCCTCCGGTTCGGCGAACCGGCCGACCGGTACGTGCACCAACCGGCGCGCGGCACGCTCGGGGTCGGCGGCGAAAAGTTCTTGCAGCAGGGGGGTGTTCACCGGCCCGGGGCACAGCGCGTTGACGCGGATGCCCTGCCGGGCGTACTGCACCCCGAGTTCACGCGACATGGCCAGCACGCCGCCCTTGGATGCGGTGTAGGAGATCTGGGAGGTGGCTGACCCCATCACCGCGACGAACGATGCGGTGTTGATGATCGATCCGCGCCCGGCCGGCGCCATGTGCCGCAGCGCCGCCCGGCAGCACAGGTAGACCGATTTGAGGTTGACGTCCTGAACCCGCTGCCACGCGGGAAGCTCGGTGGTTTCGATCAGATCGTCGTCAGGCGGCGAGATACCGGCGTTGTTGAAGGCAATGTCCACCGAGCCGAAAGTCTGGGCTGCGGTGTCGAACAGGGCATCGACCTGCTCCTGATCGGAGACGTCGACCTGAACGAACAGGCCGTCGAGTTCGTCGGCGACCGCCGCGCCTGCCGTCTGGTCGAGGTCGCCGACCACGATCTGGGCGCCTTCGGAGCGCATCCGCCGCGCGGAGGCCAAGCCGATTCCGCCACCGGCGCCGGTCACCACGGCTACCCGGCCGGCCAGGCGTTGGGTCAGATCGGTCACTGCGTCTCCTTCACTGCGATGAATACGTTCTTGGTCTCGGTGAACGACAGCGGGGCGTCCGCGCCCAGCTCCCGGCCCAGCCCCGACTGTTTGAAGCCCCCGAACGGCGTGTTGAAGCGCACCGAGGAATGCGAATTGACCGACAGGTTACCGGCTTCCACGGCCCGCGACACCCGCAGCGCCCGGGACAAGTCGTTGGTCCAGATCGAACCGGACAGCCCATAGACGGTGTCGTTGGCCAGGGCGATGGCACCGGCTTCATCCTCGAACGGCAGCACGGTCACCACTGGGCCGAAGATCTCCTCGGTGACGCACCGGTCGGTGGCCGCCGGAGTCAACACCGTTGGCGGGAACCAGAAACCGGGACCGGTGGGCGCTTGGCCACGAAAGGCGACCGGGGCGTCGTCGGGAACGTAGGAGGCCACCTTCTCCCAGTGCGGGCGCGACACCAGCGGGCCCATCTCGGTGTCGCGTGATGTGGGGTCGCCGACCACGACACCGGCCACCGCGGGTTCCAGCAACTCCATGAACCGGTCGTAGACGCTCGCCTGCACCAGGATTCGGCTGCGGGCGCAGCAGTCCTGCCCGGCATTGTCGAACACGCCGTAAGGCGCCGTCGCCGCCGCCTGCTCCAGGTCGCAGTCGGCGAACACGACGTTGGCACTCTTGCCGCCGAGTTCCAGTGTTATCCGCTTCACCCCGGCGGCGCCGGCCTGCAGCACCCGGGTGCCGGTGGTCGTGGAACCGGTGAAGACGATCTTGGCCACGTCCGGGTGGGTGACCAGGCGCTCCCCCACCTCCGAGCCGCGACCGGGCAGCACCTGCAGCAGGTCGGGGTCCAGACCGGACTCGACCGCCAGTTCCGCCAGCCGCAGCGTGGTCAGCGGGGTCCACTCGGCAGGCTTGATCAGCACCGCGTTTCCGGCGGCCAGTGCCGGAGCGAAGCCCCATGCGGCGATCGGCATGGGGAAGTTCCACGGGGTGATGATCCCGACGACGCCCATCGGCTCGTGAAAGGTGACATCGAGCCCGCCGGCGACCGGGATCTGCTTGCCGGACAACCGTTCCGGGCTGGCTGCATAGAACTGCAGTACGTCGCGGACGTGCCCGGCCTCCCATTCGGCAGCCGAGATCGGATGGCCGGAGTTGGTGACCTCGATCGCTGCCAGCTCATCGATGTGGTCGCCGACCACGGCGGCGAAGTCTCGCAGCGCGGCGGCCCGCTCGGCCGGGGCACGTTTGGCCCATCGCTTCTGGGCAGCCTGTGCTCGGCGTACGGCGTCGTCGACCGCCGCGGCTTCCAGGTGCTCGACGGTGTCGAACACCGCCCCGGTGGCCGGGTTGATGAGTTCGTGGATCACTTGCCCACCCGCGCCGCCTCGTAGGTGCGCGCCGCCGCCACCAGTGCGGCGAACAGGCGCAGATCCTCTGGGGATTCCTCGGGATGCCACTGAACCGCGAGCACGAAGTCCTCCCCGGGAAGCTCGATCGCCTCGATGACCCCGTCGTCATCGCGCGCACTGACGACAAGTTTCGCACCCACCTCGGCGATGGCCTGATGGTGGTAGCACTGCACCTGGCAGGCCTGGCCCACCAGCCCGGCCAGCCGGGTTCCGGCGACGGTGCGCACCGCCATCGGCGTGAAGACTCCGTTGCCCGCCCGGTGCCCGCTGTTGCCGATCACGTCGGGCAGATGCTGGTGCAGTGTGCCGCCGAGGGCGACGTTGAGCACCTGGGCGCCACGGCAGATCCCCAGCACCGGCATGCCCCGGCGCATCGCCTCGTCCAACAGGGCGAATTCCCATGCGTCCCGGGTGGTATCGGGCCGATCCGTCTCGGCGTGCGGCTCCTGGCCGTACCCGCCGGGGTCGAGGTCCCGACCGCCGGTGATCACCAGGCCGGCCACGCCGTCGAGCACCCGCGCCGCGATCTGCGGGTTCACCGGTTGCGGCGGCAGCAGCACAGCGGTCCCACCGGCGCCGGTGATGCTCTGGATGTACTGAGCGGGCAGCAGGCCCGCCCGGGCATTCCAGACACCGAACTGCGCGCGGTCCAGATAGGTCGTCAGGCCGACTACCGGTCGGTCGTGCTCCTGCGGTTCAGAACCGCTCAAAACCCCGGACCCTCTCCCAATCGGTCACCGCGGTGGTGAAGGCATCCAGCTCCACCCGGGCGCTGTTCAGGTAATGCTCGACGACCTCGTCTCCGAAAGCCTTGCGCGCCACCGCCGATTCGGCGAACAGCTCCACCGCACCGGCGAGCGTTGTGGGCAGGTGCGGAAGCTCGGCACGGTAGGCATCGCCGTCGACCGGATCGGGCAGCGCAAGATCGTTGTCGATGCCGTACAGCCCCGCGGCGATCAACGCGGCCACGGCCAGATAGGGGTTCACGTCGCCGCCGGGAACCCGGCACTCCACCCGCATCGAGTCACCGTGGCCGAGCACCCGCAGCGCGCAGGTGCGATTGTCCAAGCCCCACGCGATCGCCGTGGGCGCGAAGCTACCGCCGACGAATCTCTTGTAGGAGTTGATATTCGGCGCGTAACACAAGGTCAGCTCGGGCAGCGTGGCCAGCACCCCGGCCAGGAAGGCGCGGAACAACGCGGACATGCCGTGCGGTGCGGCCGGGTCGGCGAACACTGCCGAACCTTCGGTGCTGCGCAGCGACAGATGCACGTGGCAGCTGTTGCCTTCGCGTTGGTCGAACTTCGCCATGAAGGTCAGGCTCTTGCCGTGCTGGTCGGCGATCTCCTTCGCGCCGCTCTTGTAGACGCTGTGGTTGTCGCAGGTCCTCAGCGCATCTTCGTAGCGGAAGGTGATCTCTTGCTGGCCGGTGTTGCACTCACCCTTGACGCCTTCGCAACGCAGGCCGGCGCCGGTCATCCCCCGCCGGATGTCGCGCAGCAGCGGTTCCAGCCGCGTCCCGGCGACTAGGCCGTAGTCGGCGTTGTAGTCAGTTCCCGGGGTCAGGCCCCGGTAGCCGTCCGCCCAGGCCTGCCGGTAGCTCTCCTCGAAGACCAGAAACTCCAGTTCCGTGGCGGCGTAGGCAACCAGGCCCCGCTCGGCCAGCCGGGCGCATTGGGCCGCCAGAATCTGGCGGGGTGCCACCGCGACCGGGCCGCCGTCCGGCCAATGCGCGTCGGCGAGCACGTGGGCGGTGCCGGGCAGCCACGGAATGCGGCGCAGGGTGGCGAAGTCCGGTTTGAGCACCATGTCGCCGTAGCCGGTCCCCCAGTCCGCGATCGAGTAACCGGGGACGGTGTTCATCTCCACGTCGACAGCCAGCAGGTAGCTGCAAACCTCGACGCCGTGTTCGGCGACCTCGGCGATGAAGTGCTCGGCCGCCACCCTCTTGCCGACCAGCCGGCCCTGCATGTCGGCGAAAGCCACCACGACGGTGTCGATCTCGCCGGAGGCGACCAGTTGCCGAAGCTCTTCCTGGGACAGCATCGCAGGCCGGGTCATTGCACTCCTTCGCCGACGACAATCCCCCTGACATTGAGAGTGCTGTCAGGCTACCCGGCCGCGATCAGTCCTTGAACTCCAGCCGACGGAATTTCGCCGAGCGGTAACAGTCCGCGCAGGTGGAACGGCGGATCTTTCCGCTGGTGGTGATGGGCAGCGAGCCGGGAGGGACAAGCACCAGGTCAGCGACCCGGACCCCGTGGCACCGCGAGACCGAGGCCGACACGTCTCTTTTCAGGGCGGCCAGCCGGTGCAGCTCCTCATCGACTGTGCTGTCCCGGGTCTTGACCTCGGCGATCACCACCAGCTTCTCGCCACCGTCGCCGCTGACCGGTACCGCGGCGACGCGGCCACCGGTGAGCTCCTGCACGGTGGCCTCGATGTCGTCGGGGTAGTGATTGCGGCCGTCCACGATCAGGAGGTCCTTGATGCGGCCGGCGACCACCATCTCGCCCTCGTGGATGACGCCCAGGTCTCCGGTGCGCAGCCAGGGCCCCATCGGTGTTCCCGCAGACGGCGACCGCAGCTGCCCTCCGAATGTGCGTTCGGTGTCCTCCGCGTTGTGCCAGTACCCGCCGGCGACGTTGGGCCCGTGCACCCAGATCTCCCCCACGCGCCCATCGGGCTGCTCGGTGTGCGATTCGGGGTCGACGATGCGCACCGTGCACGCGCGAGGCGCTCCGACGCTGACCAGTTCAGACCCGCCCGGCACGGCCTGCGCGGTCCCGGCGACCAGGTTCTCGTAGTCGAGCCGCAGGGTCACGGGGCGGTTCGCGCGCGGCGCCGAGGCGACGTAGACCATGGCCTCGGCGAGTCCGTACGACGGCGCCACCGCGTTGGCGGGCAGGTTGTACGGGGCGAAGCGTTCGGTGAAGCGGCGGATGGTGGCGGCATGGATGCGCTCACTGCCCGACAGGATGGTGTGCACGCCCCCCAGGTCCAGACCCGCCATGTCCTCGTCGCGGGTGCGGCGTGCGGCGAGTTCGAATGCGAAATTCGGCGCCGCGGTGAACGCGCAGGAGTTGACGGCGAGCTGCTCCATCCACCGGAAGGGCTTCTGCAGGAACGCCATCGGGCTCATCAGCACAGACTGGCGGTCCAGCAGGATCGCTCCCATCACGCCCATCAGCAGGCCCATATCGTGGTAGAAGGGCAGCCAGGAGACCAAGGTGGTGCCCGGCGGCGCCGCACCACCGCCGTCGAAGTAATCGGCCATCACCTGCTCGATGTTGGCGAACACGTTGCGGTGCGAGACCACAACGCCCCTCGGCGCGCCGGTCGAGCCCGACGTGTATTGCAGCAGGGCGGTCTTGGTCGGCATCGCGCCACTACCGGCCCAGGAGACCGGGGCGTCGAGATCGATCAGATCCACTTCAATGACTGCAACAGACCCACCGGCGCTGACGCATCCCGCGATATCGCCGGCGACGGCCGACGTGGTGAGCACAGCGGCTGGTGCGCAGTCCTGCAGCGCGGCGGTGACCCGCTCATCGCGGCTGCCGAAGGCCGGCACTGGCAGCGGCACCACGATGCAGCCGGCTTCCATCGCACCGAGGAACCCGACGATGTACTCCAGGCCCTGCGGCGCGAGCAGCGCCACGCGATCGCCGGGCGCGGCGACCGTGGCCACTTCGGCCGCAACCGCCTCGGTGCGAGCCAGAATCTGAGACCAGGTCAGGGTCTCGGAATAGCCGGCGGAATCCAGTTCGTAGTCGATGAACGTGTACGCCGGCCGGTCAGGCCCCTGGCGAACCCGTTCGCGCAGCAACGCCGGTATCGATTGCCCCCACGACAACATGCCATTCCCCCCACGGACGCTCAGCGTGACCCCCGCCGGCACACCCCCTTGCGCCGGCTAGCCGCAAACTACACCCCGCAGCTTGGTATCACCAGGTGCTGGCCCGCAGCACGATCTCCATCGCCAGTTGCGCGGTGAACTCCTGGGCGCTGCGCCGCCCGGGCAGCGTCACCAGGCGGTGCTCGCCGTAGACGAAGCGCTGACTGGCGTTGGCCACCGACGCCGTGGCCCGGGAACTGACCAGGACAGTGGTGTTGATCTCGACCGGGGGGCAGCGCTCATCGCGGATCACCCCGCTCAGATCCGGTGCGCGCGGATGGCCCCGGTCGAGCGCCACCAGGCCGGTGAAGCGGTCCGGGCGGGTGGCCGCGAGTTCCCAGGCGTTGTCCGCCCCGGTCCGGTCGCCCACCAGCACACCGCACTGCACGCCCAGCGAGTCGAGGATGCCGATCACCGACTTGGCCGTCAGGCGAGGATCCGCGCCGATCACGATGGTGCGCAGCGAGGCGGTGTGCAGCCGTTGACAGAGCGCGTCGTAGGCGGTCAGCGGGTGCTGCGCGGCGGCGAGCACCACGACCACGGACCCGTTTGACGGGCCTGCTGAATCGACGGGGATGGGGAACCCCTCGATGGTCATCATCGTGCCCGGCATCTGGGCCACGCTACCGCCAATCGGGCGGCGCGGGGGCGGTTTTCGGCGCCCCACGGTGCGCTGCAGACAACAGCCCC
Organism: Mycobacterium sp. UM_Kg1; assembly: GCF_000972925.1. Lineage (NCBI taxonomy): Bacteria > Bacillati > Actinomycetota > Actinomycetes > Mycobacteriales > Mycobacteriaceae > Mycobacterium > Mycobacterium sp. UM_Kg1. Next base: position 22,246 of record NZ_JRMK01000061.1, read on the forward strand.
GCGGTCAGGGCAGCGTGAGTATCTCGGCTCCGTCGTCGGTGACCACGAGGGTGTGTTCGAACTGCGCACTCCACTGGCCGTCGCTGGTGACCACGGTCCAGTCGTCGTCCCAGATGTCGTAGTCCAGGCCGCCGAGGTTGATCATCGGCTCGATGGTGAAGGTCATGCCGGGCTCGATGACGGTGTCGACTTCTGGCTGGTCGTAATGCAGGACCACCAACCCGTTGTGGAACGTCGGCCCGATCCCGTGGCCGGTGAAGTCGCGGACGACGGTGTAGCCGAACCGGTTCGCATACGCCTCGATCACCCGACCGATGACCGACAGAGCCCGGCCCGGTTTGACCGCCTTGATGGCCCGCATGGTGGCTTCGTGGGTGCGCTCGACCAGCAGTCGGTGTTCCTGCGAGACGTCACCGGCCAGGAAGGTGGCGTTGGTGTCGCCGTGAACTCCGTCGATGTAGGCGGTGACATCGATGTTGACGATGTCACCGTCGGCGATCACGGTCGAGTCCGGGATGCCGTGGCAGATGACTTCGTTGAGCGACGTGCAGCAGGACTTGGGAAAGCCCTTGTAGCCCAGCGTCGAGGGATAGGCGCCGTGGTCGACCATGTACTCGTGGGCTATCCGGTCGAGCTCGTCGGTGGTCACGCCCGGGGCGACGGCCTTGCCCGCCTCGGCCAGCGCGCCGGCTGCGATCCGGCCGGCCACCCGCATCTTCTCGATCACCTCGGGCGTCTGCACCCAGGGCTCGGTACCTTCGGCGGCCGTGGCGCGGCCGACATACTCCGGTCGTGGGATGGACCGGGGCACCGGCAGCGTGGGCGATATCACGCCGGGGGAAAGCGGGGCTCGAACTGGCATTGGCCCAGCTTAACGGAGCTGTTCAGCGCCGCCAGCGCAGCTTGCGCCGGGGACCCCGGATGTCCACCGAGCCGCACACCACGCGTCCGGTCAGCACCAGGTGCGGAGTTCCCTCGGCAGGCGGGTCGCTCCGTCGGTCGCGGGCACTGCCGCCGTAGACCTCGACGTCGTCGATGGAGGCACTGGCGCCCTCGGGCAATCGGATGTCGACGGAGCCGAAGCGCATGTCGAGTTCGATGACCACCACCGGCCCGGCGAAGCGCGCCTTGGTGAGGTCGAGGTCGACCGAGCCCAGGCGCCGCACCAGGGCCAGCCGTGTCGGCACCACCCACTCGCCGTGGCGTTTGAGCGATCCGGCCCAGCCGCGCAGCTCGACCCGGTCGGCGGCCGAGGTGACGAATGCCCCCGGTCCGGGCAGGTCCCCGATCAGGTTGTCGAGGTCCGAGCGCATCCTGGCCTGCGAGACCTGCGCGGCGCGTTCCTCGAACTCTCCGATGTCGATCAGACCCAGCGAGACGGCGTTGTGCAGACGGCGCAGCGTGCCGTTGCGGTCCGCATCCGAGATGCGCAGCAAAGCGGCCACGTTGTCATCGGGACCGGTCATGGTTTCCCAATTTACCGCCGCCGGCCAGGCTGCGCAGTCCACGAACGACGGCGCGCGGCCGCTACAGCAGGAAGTTGTCCGGCAACGAGTCGAACATCACCTTCGTCATGCGGACGGCGTACTGCGAGCTGCCGCCACCGACGATGAGGGAGGCGAAGGCGAGGTCACCCCGGTACCCGGCGAACCAGGAGTGCGAACCCCCGGCGAATTCGGCTTCCCCGGTCTTGCCGAAGACCGGGCCACAGCCCGCGATGTCGCGTGCGGTGCCGTCGGTCACCACCAACCGCATCATCTGGCGCAGGCCGTCGAGGATCTCCGGGTCCACCGGGGCACCGACCGGCCCGTTGACCGTCGTCGGCCGGCCCTCGATCAGTCGGGGCACCTGTCTCTTATACACA
>NZ_JRMK01000062.1:0-23956 GCF_000972925.1 Mycobacterium sp. UM_Kg1
GCGTATCGGGCGATGGCCACCACGCACGAGACCAACACCTTGATGATGAACGCGCGCGACACCGCCGAAGCCGCCAAGTGGGGCTGACGTCCATGATCCGCTCGGCAAGGGAAAGCAGCGATGGGTACTGAGCCCAACGCTGCCGAACTGACCGTCGAGCAAGCCTGGTACATCGCGGAAACCGTGGGTGCCGGGTCCTTCCCGTGGGTCTTGGCGATCACCATGCCCTACACCGACGCCGGGGAGCGCGGCGCGTTCATGGCGCGCCAGCGCGACGAACTGACCCGGATGGGAGTCGTCTCGCCGGACGGCACGGTCAACCCGGCCGTGGCCGAATGGATCCGAGTGGTGTGTTTCCCCGACCGGTGGCTGGACTTGCGCTACGTGAGTTCGGCCGCCGGCGGGACCCCGGAGATGCTGCGGGGCATCGTCGCTCGCCGCGACCAGCCCGGAAAGCCCGGCCGCACGGTGGTGGCACTGCGCAACGCGCAACTGGTCACCTTCACCGTGATGGACATCAACGACCCCCGCCTGCTGGTCCCGGTGCTCGGCGCGGGACTGCGCCAGCGCCCGCCCGCCCGTTTCGACGAGTTCACGTTGCCCGCCCGGGTCGGTGCGCGCGCCGACGAGCGCCTGCGCGCCGGTGCGCCTCTCGCCGAAGTGCTTGACTACCTGGGCATTCCCGCCTCGGCGAGGCCGATCGTCGAGTCGGTGTTCACCGGCTCGCGCAGCTATGTCGAGGTGGTGGCCGGATGCGCACGCGACGGCCGGCACACCACCACCGAAGTCGGGCTGAGCCTGGTCGACTCCGACGCGGGCCGCATCTTGGTCACCCCTTCCCAGGCGTTCGACGGCGAATGGGTGTCGACCTTCCGCCCCGGAACCGACTTTGCGACCGCCGTCGCGATCGAGCAGTTGACCGCCACCCTGCCCGAAGGCAGCTGGTTCCCCGGCCGGCGCCTGACCCGAGATTTCACCCCCCAGCTGTCCTAGACAGCCCAGCATCCCCACCAGCGAACACAACGACCTCATAGAGAACAGAACAGGGAACACCAATGACCGAAGCCCCGGTGCTGACCAGCGCCGCCATGCCGATCGTCCGCATCGCGGTGCTGGCCGACAGTCGGTTGACCGAGATCGCCGTGCCCGCGGAGCTGCCGCTGCGTGAGATTCTCCCGGCGGTGCAACGCCTGGTGGCCCCGGCCGCCGGCGACGACACCGAGCCCGGGGACGGCGCCACCACCCGGCTGAGCCTGGCGCCCATCGGTGGCGCGCCGTTCAGCCTGGACGCCAGCCTGGACACCGTCGGAGTCGTCGACGGCGACCTGCTGGCGCTGCGGCTGGTGCCGGCGGGCCCGGCGGCACCCGGCATTGTCGAGGACATCGCCGATGCGGCCGTCATCTTCTCGGAGTCACGGCGCAATCCCTGGGGAGCCAAGCACATTCAGCGTGCTGCGCTGGCCGCCGGCGCAGGCTTGGTGCTGGCCGCCACCGGGCTGGCCACCGCGCACAGTGCGGTCACCGGCGAGCCCGCGGGCCTGTTCGCGACCGGGGCCATCGCCCTGCTCACGGTGCTCGCCGCGCTGCTGTGCCGCACCCGGTCGGCCGAAGCCGGCCTGACCCTGTCGATCGCGGCGCTGGTACCGCTCGCCGCGGCGGGCACCCTGGCCGTTCCGGGTCTGTTCAGCCCCGCCCACGTGGTGCTGGGCGCGGCCGCGGTCAGCGCCTGGTCGCTGATCTGCCTGATCCTGCCCCCGGGCGGCCGCGGTGAGCGCGGGATCGCGTTCTTCACCGCGTCGGTGGTTGTCGGAGCCGGCGTGCTGGCCACGGCGGCGGTCAAGACGTTCTGGGAGCTGCCGCCCGTCAGCCTCGGATGCGGATTGATCACCGCGTCGCTGCTGTTGACCGTTGCCGCACCGCAGGTTTCGGCGTTGTGGGCGCGTCTGCCGTTGCCGGTGATCCCGGCGCCGGGCGACCCCACCCCGTCGGCGCTGCCGGAGAGCGTGCTCGCCGACCTGCCGCGCCGGGTCCGGGTCACCGATGCTCACCAGACCGGATTCATCGCCGGCTCGGTCCTGCTCGCGGTGCTGGGCTCGATTGCCATCGCGTACGCGCCCGAAGGGCTTTCGGGCTGGGCCTGGTACGTGGTCGCAGGTATCGCGGTTGCCTCGGTGCTGCGGGCCCGGGTGTGGGACTCGGCGTGGTGCAAGGCGTGGCTGTTGGCCGAGCCGCACCTGACGGCGATCGCACTGCTGGCCGTGTACGCGGCCACCGGCCGCTACCCGGCCGCCCTGGGCGCGGTGCTGGTGCTGGCCGCGCTCGCAGCGGTGTGGGCGGTGGTCGCGCTGAGCCCGACCGTCGCCTCGCCGGAGAGCTACTCGCTGCCGGTGCGGCGCCTGGTGGGCTTTGCGGCCTCCGGTGTCGACGCCACCCTGATCCCCGTCATGGCCTACCTGGTGGGCATCTTCGCCTGGGTTCTGTCTCGATGACCGTTGCCGCTCAGCGCAGCCGCGGCAGGTCGGCGGTCCGCGGGCTGGGCGCCGCGACGCTGGCCGCGCTGCTGACCAGTGCACCGGCGCTGGCGATCACCCCGCCGACGGTGGACCCGACCGTACCGCCGCCCAGCGGGGCGCCCGGCCCGGTCGCGGCCATGGAACAGCACGGGGACTGCACCAGCTCGCTGCTGACGCCCGGCAGCGACGTCAGCACCGCAACGGCCGGGCAGCGGATGCTCGATCTGCCCACCGCGTGGCAGTTCTCCCGCGGCGAGGGCCAGACGGTGGCCGTCATCGACACCGGGGTCCGGCCCGGACCACGGCTGGGCACGGTCGATGCGGGCGGCGACTACATCGGCACCACCGACGGCCTGACCGACTGCGACGGGCACGGAACACTGGTCGCCGGCATCGTGGCCGGCCAGCCCGGGGACGACGGCTTCGCCGGAGTGGCTCCGGCGGCCCGCCTGCTGGCACTGCGGACCGCCTCGGCGACCATCTCACCGCGCCTGGCCGGCGAAGACCCGCGAACCACCCGCGTGATCACCGACATCACCGCCTTGGCGCGCGCCATCGTGCACGCCGCGGACCTCGGTGCACGGGTCATCACCGTCTCCACCACCACCTGCCTGGCGGCCGACCGCAACGTCGACCAGACCGCGCTGGGCGCCGCCCTGCGCTACGCGGCGGTGGAGAAGGACGTGCTGATCGTGGCGGCCGCCGGCGACGCCGGGCAGACCGGATCGGTGGGCGGCGGCGGCGAGGCATGCGAGTCCAACCCGCTCACCGACCTGAGCCGGCCGCAGGACCCCCGCAACTGGGCCGAGGTGACGTCGGTGTCGGTGCCGTCCTGGTGGCACCCCTACGTGCTGTCGGTGGCATCGCTGTCCTCGAGCGGCCGGCCGTCCGGTTTCACCATGGCCGGACCGTGGGTCGGCGTGGCCGCGCCCGGCGAGGACATCGTCTCGGTGAGCAACCGAGAGGACGGCGGGCTGGCCAACGCGCTGCCGGGCAACCAGGGCAGGCCGGTGCCGCTCAGCGGCACCGGGTACGCCGCCGGCTATGTGGCCGGGGTGGCCGCGCTGGTCCGCAGCCGCTACCCGGACCTCAACGCGATGCAGGTGGCGCACCGCATCGTCTCCACGGCCCATAACGCCGCACGCGCCCCGTCCGACGTGGTGGGCGCCGGGATCGTCGATCCGGTGGCCGCCCTGACCTGGGAGCTGCCGCCGGCTGCGGATCCGGCCGCCTCGCCCGCCAAGAAGATCTCCCCACCTCCGCCGCCGCAACCGGAGAACCCGGCCCCCCGGATCGTGGCCTTCGCCGGAACCGCGCTGCTGGCCGGGCTGGTCGTCGCGGTCGCCACCGGCGCCGCAGCGGCCGCCCGCCGACGAAAGGAAGACCAGTGAGCTCCTACCGAACCACCGTTCCACGCCCCGGCCCGGCCCGGATCGCTCTGGTGCTGCTGGCCGTGGTGCCCGCCGTGCTGGCCAACCCCTGGGAGACCAGCACCCAGCGCTGGGTGCTGGCCGTCGGTGTTCTCGTCACGATCCTGCTGCTGGGCTGGTGGCGCGGACTGCACTTCACCACGATCGCCCGCCGGCGCCTGGCCATGCTGCGCTCCCGCGGCGGCGCCCACGCCGACCGGCCGGAGGTGGTCAACACCCGCACGACGGCGGCCCTGCGAATCAACGAGCCGGGGGCCGAGCCGGGCCTGCCGCTGCCGCTGATCGCGGGGTATCTGAACCGCTACGGTCTGCGGGCCGACACGGTCCGCGTCACCAGTCGGGTGTCGCGGTCGGGCAGCGGCGCCACAACCACCGAGACCTGGATCAGCCTGACGTACTCGGCCGAGCCGAACCTGGCTGCGCTGCAGGCACGTTCGGCCACCATTCCGCTGCAGCGCACCGTCGACGTCGCCGCCCGGCGCCTCGCCGACCATCTGCGCGAACTCGGCTGGGACACCACGATCGTCGCCGGCGAGGAGATTCCGTCGCTGAGCGGCGCGAAGGCCCGGGAAACCTGGCGGTGCCTTCAAGACGGCTCCGGCGACCATGTCGCGGCCTACCAGGTGGGTATCGACGCGGCGCTGGCCGACACCATCAGCCGGATTCAGGCGGTCAACGCCGACGAAGCCTGGACGGTGCTGGAGTTCGCCGAGGCCGACGGTCAGCAGACCGTTGCCGCGGGCTGCGCCCTGCGTACCGGTTCGGTGCCCGACGGCGGCGCCCCCCTGGCGGGACTGCAGCCGCAGCAGGGCAATCATCGCCGCGCCCTGCTGGACCTGCACCCGTTGTCCGGCAGTCGCCTGGGCGGTCATGCCCCGCTGCACGGCGACGAGATCGCCGCCCTGCGGTGGCCCGTTGCGGCGACGGTTGCGGCCGCGCGTTAGCGCGCGGGTCTAGAACATGTAGGGCCGCAGGAACGCGGTCATCCTGCGCAGGTAGGCCGGCTGGCTGACGTGCAGTATGTGGTTCCCCGGGAACCAGTGCAGGGCACAGCGATCCCAGTGGTGCCACAGCATCTCGGACTGCTCCGGCGGTGCCAGGCGGTCGCCGAGACCGGTGATGATCAGTCGCCGTTCCCGGGCCACCAGCGGGGCGTAGTTCAACGGCGAGTGGAAGGCCGTCGCGGCCCCGAACTCGTCGCCGCCGACCCGCCCGAGCCGCTGTCCGCCTGCGAGCACCATGTTCGCCGGGAACCAGTCGCGGATCTCCGACTCCACGGAGACCACCGGCACGTTCGGGACGACGGCCTGCAGCCGGGGCTCGACGGCGGCCAACAGGGCAGTGGTGTAGCCGCCCAGCGACAGACCGGTCAGGGCGAAGCGGTCGACGCCGGTGGACTCCAGATAGTCCAGCATCGAACGGAAGTCGTGGACCGCCTGGGCCATCGCTTCGGCGAATCCCGACGCGCCGTGCGAGAAGTAGCCGTATCCGCTGAAGGGGGAATACTTTTCGGCGCGCTGGCCGTGGAACGGCAGGGTGAACAGGGCGACATCGTATCCGGATCGGTAGAACCACGGCAGTGAGAAGAACAGGCCGTTGAACAGGTAAGCCGATCCCATGAACCCGTGGATGACGCACAACGTCGGCCGGGGCCCGTCCTCGTGGCGCCAATGCTGAAACCGCGCGGTGTTGTTGTTTCCCAGGGCGCTCCAGGAGTCGCGCATCGCCGGGTTGACGGCTTCGAAGCTGGAGCGGAAGGAGACGTTGTCCACGATGCCGCGGGCGATCCGCTCAGCGATCGGGTTGGCCCGCCGCGCGGACACCCGCGGCGGCGCCGTCGGTGCGGGAAAGGATCGAGTCGGGTCCTGCGCCGATGCCAGCTCGGCGTAGAACTCCAGCCGCTCCCGCTCCCGCCGGGACTGCTTGCCGCCGACCGCCGTGGTGAGCACCGACGGAAACATCGCAGCGGCAACCATGGACGCGACCCCGGTGCGCAGCCCGATATCGGCGAAAGCCGAGGTGTCCACGATCAGCTTCTCCCGCAACGACAACTCGCTTCGGTCCGGCAGGCCCTGCGCGCCGGCGTCAGCGCCGGGAACATCGGGAACCGGAATGGGCGGCTGGATCGGGGTGAGGTCGGTGGGCACGGTCGCGGGCCTTTCTCGGGTGCGGGGCACGCCCTGGCCCCTATGGTCCCGGGTGCAACGGGGATGGTAACTCGATTGCGAACAGCTGCGCGGCGTTGTCGTGCAAAACCCCACGTAGCCAGCCGTCGTCGACCCCGGAAGCGCGGTGAGCGCGTCCAGCGCCTCGCAGTAACCGTAGGGGATGTTCGGGAAATCGCTGCCGAACAGGATGCGCTCGCCCGCTTCGACGAACGCGGTGAAGACCATCGTGGTATCCAGATCGACAGGAAATCCGATGTCACGCAGGCGAATTCGGCTGCCCACTGGTTGAGTCAAGCAGCCATCTGGGGTTCGGTCACGCGCTGCCCCAGGTGTTCTCGGAGACGAACTCGCCCAGGGGCTGTCGGTAGGCCCACTGGTCGATCTCCAGAGCCGGCCGGTCCGGAAACTCCGGTACCGGGCCCAGGCACAGGATCGCCACCGGCTCGGCGTCGGCCGGCATGCCCACCAGTTGGGCCAGCGCCGCCGGTTCGAACAGCGACACCCATCCCATGCCGAGTCCTTCGGCGCGGGCGGCCAGCCACATGTTCTGGATCGCGCACGACACCGATGCCAGATCCATCTGCGGCAGGGTGCGGCGACCGAAGATGTGGGCCTGCCGGCCGTCGCGCAGCGCCACCACCAACAGCTCGGCGCATTCGCGAATGCCTTCGACCTTCAGCGCCAGGAACTCCTGTTCGCGACGGCCCAGCGCCTCCGCGGTGCGATGACGCTCCTCGTCCACCAAGGCGTGGATCCGCTGCCGCAAGACGGAGTCGGTGATCCGGATGAACCGCCACGGCTGCATCAGGCCCACACTCGGCGCGGCATGCGCCGCGGCCAGCAGCCGCGCCAGGACGTCGGGTTGCACGGTGCTGCCGGGTGAGAATCGCCGCATGTCCCGGCGTTCGGCGATCGCCCGGTACACCGCTTGGCGCTCCTGCTTGGTGAACGATGGATCAGCCACGGGATCATGGTAGGAGTCACACGAAAGGACGCTCGTGATGAAACGTTCGCAACTACTCGACCAGTTGGGCGCCGACGCCCCCGGCGCTCTGGTTTACGGCGAACCCCACCAGACCCCCGACGGTGCCACCGTGATCACCGCAGCGCGCGTCACCACATCGGGTCCCGACGGTTCGCAGGTGACGGCCACGCCGCTCGGGGCCATGGTGATCCGTGGTGAGCAGGCCAAGTGGGTGGCGGCCGTCGACGCGAACCGGATCGCGTTGGTGGGCGTGCTCACCGGTCTGCTGGCCGCCGTCATCACGTCCCTGGCCGTCCTGCGCCGCCCGCCCTGGCCGGATCTGCGCTACGCCGGGGCGCGTGGAGAGGGAACGCAGTCGTGACACCTGGTCGGGCGGCGGCCCTGGGCTCGGTGGTGGGCGCGGCGGCGGTCTATGTGCTGATGTTGGTCGGCTACCGCCACGGCTGGGGCTGGCTGGCCGGTATCGATGGCTCCGCGCTGCAGACGAGCTACGACATCGCGGTCAAACACCCTGTGTGGGTGCGGATTTGGGACGGCATCTCGACGGTGTTCGCGCCGGTGGTGTTCCGGGTGGTCAGCATGGTGGTGGCCGTGGTCGCCGCCCTGCGACACCGGGTGCGCGCCGCGGTATTCCTCCTGGCTGCCGTCGAGACCAGCGGGACGCTGACCGCCCTGGCCAAGAACTCGGTCGACCGGCCGCGTCCGGTGACGGCCCTGGTCACCGCGCACTCGACGTCCTTCCCGTCCGGCCACGCGCTGGGGGTGATGGTCGGAGCCGGCGCGCTGGCGCTGCTGGCGCTGCCCATGTTGCGGGGCCGGGCCCGGATCGCCGTGGTGATACTCGCAGCGCTGGTGATCGGTGCGGTCGGTGTCTCCCGGGTGGCGCTCAACGTCCACCACCCCTCCGACGTGCTGGCCGGGTGGGCGCTGGGCTGGGCCTATCTGACGGTGTGGGCGTTGCTCCTGCAACCGTGGCGGGGACCTGAGCGCGTCCCGGCGCCCGTCGCGGGATCCTCCTGATGTCCGGCTGCGGCGCCGACCCGGTGGGTGCGCTGATCTGCTCACGCAAGGGCTGCAGCGCCGACGCGGTCTACGGCATGTTGTGGAACAACCCGAAGCTGCACACACCAGAACGGCGCAAGGTGTGGCTGACCTGCGCGCAGCACCGGGAGTACTTCCGTGACTACCTGGGCGCCCGTGGCCTGCTCAAAGGTGAGGCGCCGGTCGAGGAGTTGCCCCGGCGCCCGGAGTAGTCCCCGGCGCGCCGTCAGCGGTGTTTGACCCGCTGCTGGGGTACGCAGATGATGAGCCGATGCGCCGCCTTGTGAGCCTGTTCAGCGCTGCTGTGTTCGGCGCCGCCGCGGTGACCGGCGTGCCGAGCGCCCACGCCGACGTCACGCCCTGGTTCGCCCGCTCGGTGGGCAACGCCACCCAGGTGATCTCCGTTGTCGGAGTTGGTGGTTCGGACGCCAAGATGGACATCTACCAGCGCGGCGCTGCGGGCTGGCAGCCGGTGGCGGCCGGGATTCCGGCCCACGTCGGCTCGGCCGGCATGGCGGCCAAGGCCAAGAGCGGGTATCCGGCTACCCCGATGGGGGTTTTCACGCTGCCCTACGCGTTCGGCACCGCGCCCAACCCCGGTGGGGGACTGCAGTATGTGCAGGTCGGTCCCGACCACTGGTGGGACGGTGACGACCACAGCCCGACGTTCAACACCATGCAGGTGTGCAAGAAGGCGCAGTGCCCGTTCAACACCAGCGAGAGCGAGAATCTGCAGATCCCGCAGTACAAACACGCTGTGGTGATGGGCGTCAACACCGCGCGCACTCCCGGCGACGGTGCGGGCTTCTTCTTTCACACCACTGACGGCGGCCCGACCGCGGGCTGCGTGGCCATCGACGACGCCAAGCTGGTGCAGATCATCGGGTGGCTGCGCCCCGGCGCGGTCATGGCGATCGCGCAGTAGCGGCAGGAGCCGTCAGGTCTGTTCGCAGTACGCGGCGTGGGCGATGCTGACGAACTGGGACGCCCTGGTGAGGGTCAGGCTGGGGTTGGCGTTCTTCACGGCCTTGGCCGCCTGGTTGGTGGTGTGGCCGTCGACGAGGTAGTCGCACACCGAATGCCCGCCGGCGACGGCGTCGGCGGCGTCGGGGTAGGAGATGCCCATTTTGTCCAGTGCGTTCAGGAACTCGCTGTCGCCGGGATCGGCGGTCGCCGGCGCGGCCAGGCCGAGCAGGCCTGCTACGGCGAATGCGGCCACCATGGGTTTACGTGCCCTCATCGTTTCCTCCCTCATTCCATCGATTCGGGGCAGAACGCCGCTTGTGAGAACGTGACGAACCGGGCGGCGTTTTTGACCGACATCGCGCGGTTGGAGATGCGCACGGCGCGCGCCGCCGCGTCGACGTGATGGCCTGCCCCCAGGTAGGCGCAGACTTCCCGGCCGACGGCGACCGCGTCGGCGGCGTTGGTGTACTCGATCCCCGCTTCTTCGATGGTGCTGATGAACGCGGCGTCGGGATCGGGTTCGGGGTCGGCAGACGCCGGTGCGGCCAAGCCGGTCAGGGCCGCGGCGGTTGCCGCGCTCACGATCCATCGGGCGTGCTTCACAGTGCCGAAGCATGCTTGCCGGGGATTAATCCGTCGCAGCGACGGCATGAACGACGGATGAATAACGCCTACCTGGCAAGTGCCTGCCAGGTAGCTGGCGAAACGACAATTCACAGACTTTCGCCCGTTTGAATGCTCTGCTGTAACCCGGAATTTACCGGTCCCGCGTTTGCTAAGCGCCAGCGAGCTAACAACCAGCTGGCCACAATGACGGCTCTTGCCGAGGGGGTGTGATGTTCCTGGACTACGGCGTGCTACCGCCGGAAATCAATTCGGGGCGCATGTATTCCGGACCCGGATCGGGTTCGCTGTTGACCGCGGCTTCGGCCTGGGAGAACCTGGCCGCCGAGCTGCAGACCGCCGCGTCCAGCTACGACTCGGTGACCTCAGGCCTGGTCGCCGGCGGGTGGACCGGCGCGTCGGCGGCGGCGATGGCGGCCGCCGCCGCGCCGTATGTGACGTGGCTGCGCGGCACCGGCGCCCAGGCCGAGCAATCGGCCCGCCAGGCCGTGGCCGCGGCGGAGGCCCACTCGACCGCGGTGGCGGCGGTGGTGCCCCCACCGGTGATCGCCGCGAACCGGACCCTGCTGACGCAGCTGGTCGCCACCAACTTCTTCGGGCAGAACTCCCCGGCGATCGGGGAGGCCGAACTGCAATACGCGCAGATGTGGGCGCAGGACGCCGCCGCGATGTACCGCTACGCCGGCTCGTCGGCGGCCGCGGCGAACCTGGCCGCGTTCGACACCCCGCCGCAGACCACCAACGCCGCCGGGCCGGCCGCCCAGTCCGCCGCGGTCACCCAGGCGGCTTCGGATGCCGCGGCGGCCGGGCCGACGGACTTCATGAGCTGGCTGACATCGCTCATCGGGCAGGTATCGCCGTTTACCGGGCTGACCACGCAGGGGCTGAGCGCGACGATGACCAGCTGGTCGGGAACGGCGAACATGCTCAGCAATGTCAACAACGGCATCGGCCTGGCCGCCTTTCAGGCCGAGAACCCCGCCGGCCTCGAAGAGATTCTCCACCCGCCCAAGATCGGCCCGGCCGGTCTGGGTCTGGGCGGGCTGGGACTGGGCAAAACCGGGCTGGGAAGCGCCGGGTTGGGCGGCGCCGGGACGTCGGCGGCCTCGGGTACCGCACTCAAGATCGGGGCGTTGTCGGTGCCGCATGCGTGGGCGATGCCGGTCACGCTGACCGCGGGCGGTACGCCGCTGCCGCCGGCTGTCGCGCCGCCGGTCGCGGCCGTCGCCGGCGGCGTGCCGGGTGCGGCGTTCGGTGAGACCATGCTCGGCACGCTGGCCGGGCGGGGCCTGGGAGCGGCGACGTCGCGTGCCGCCGCTGCGCGCCGCACCGTGGTCCCGCGCCCGCCGGCGGCCGGCTAGTGGCCGCCGCCATGGACTTCGGGCTGCTTCCCCCGGAGGTCAATTCCGGCCGGATGTACACCGGGCCCGGCGCGGGACCGATGCTGGCCGCGGCCGCGGCCTGGGACGCTGTGGCCGCCGAACTGGAGATCGCCGCGAGCGGCTACTCCGGGGCGATCTCGGCTCTGCTCGGCCAGGCCTGGGCGGGCCCGGCGTCGGTCGCGATGGCCGGCGCTGCCGCACCCTACGTGGCGTGGCTGCAGTCCGGTGCCGCCAACGCCGAACAGACCGCGATCCAGGCCAAGGCCGTCGTGGCCGCCTACGAGGCCGCATTCGCCGCGACGGTGCCGCCGCCGGTGATAGCCGCCAACCGGGTGTTGCTGGCCACCCTGGTCGCCACCAATTTCTTCGGCCAGAACACCCCGGCCATCGCCGCCACCGAGGCGGCGTATGCCGAGATGTGGGCCCAGGACGCCGTCGCGATGTACGGCTACGCGGCGGCGGCGATGCCGGCCAGTGCATTGCCGGAACTCGACCAGGCCCCGCAGACCACCAACCCGGCCGGGCCCGGTGCGCAGTCGGCCGCGGTCGCGCAGGCGGTGGGAAACGGTCCCGCCACGACCCAGCTCAACGGTGCCGTGCCGAGCGCCCTGCAGCAGGTGCTGCAACCGGCGGCCGCCGCCACCGACCCGCCCTCGTGGTGGCAGACCCTGGTATCCGACCTGGGCCAGGTGACGCCGTACACCAGCATCGCCTCCAGCGGGCTCAGTTTCGACTCCAGCCTCTACACCGTGGTGAGCAACGGCGCCGGCTGGGGGCGCCTGGTGTATGTCCGCGGCGGTGCCGAGGGTGCGTTGACCTTCGAGGGGATCGGGCCACGCGGTGTGCTGTCGGCCGCCACGACGCCGGCGGTCGGTCCGGGTATCGGCCGGGCGATGCCGGTCGGCGGCCTGTCGGTGCCGCCGAGTTGGGCGACCGCGGCCCCGGAGCTCAAGCCGATGGCCTACACGCTGGCCGCCGCCCAGTCCCCGGTGCCGGGTGCCGTCGGCGGACTGCCGCCGGGGGTGGCCTGCCAAGAGGCCATGATGGGCACCACCGCGGGGCAGGGGGCCACCGCCGAGACGACCAGTCGCCGCAACCAGAAGACCAACGACAAGGACAACGATCGCGAGGGCAAGCCGACGCTGGACGGCAACGGCTGGCTGGCGGCGTCCTTGGCCTACCACAACCGGCCGCGTGAAGGGCAGCCGCTTCCGGCGCACTGGCGGACGGGTTAGCGCGCCTCGAGCGGGCCGGGTTCGCGGTGCAGATAGTGCGCGACCATGTCGATCAACACCCGCCGCTCGGCCTGCCAGTCGAAGGGCCCACCGATGATCATCTGTGCCATCACGATTCCGCGCAGCGCTGCCCAGATCACCTCGGCGACGCCCGCGTCGGCGGGATCATCGGAGACCAGCCGGCCCAAGCGGTTGATCGCGTCGTTCATCTGCAACAGGTGCGCGTGCGACTGCTCGCCCAGGCTGCCGCGGGTGGCCCGCAGGATCTCGAACGCCGCCAGCGAGGTGGGGCTGGCGTAACAGCGCCACGCGGTGTCGACGACGGCTTCGATGCGCTCACGCAGACCGAGCTCGCGGACGTCGACGGCGGACAGACTGGCCAGCAACGCGGCCACCCCGTCGTCGACCACGGCCATCAGCAGGCCGTTGCGGTCGCCGAAGTGGTACTGGATGACCCCCCACGTCACCCCGGCGCGTTCGGCGACGTGCTTGGCGGTCGCGGCGCCGAAACCCTCTTCGGTGATGCAGCGCACCGTTTCCTCGATGATCCGGGCGCGGGTGTCGTCGCCGCGTTTGCGGGGCGCGCTCGTTCGCCGGGTGGGGCCGGACGGCCGGGCGGGAGCAGCGGAAAAAGGCATTGTTGACTTTATAACATAGCCGCAACTATTTTTTAGCGCGTGACCGAATCCAGGTATGCGTCGCTGTCCCGCGACGAGTTGGCCGTGCTGGTACCCGAACTGCTGCTGATCGGGCACATGATCGACCGATCCGGAATGGCCTGGTGCATCTCGGAGTTCGGCCGCGAGGAGATGGTGCAGATCGCCATCGAGGAATGGGCGGGCGCCAGTCCGATCTACACCCGGCGCATGCAGCGCGCGCTGGGCTACACCGGCGACGACATCTTCACCATCTTCAAAGGCCTGCAGTTCGACATCGGTTCACCGCCGCAGTTCATGGACTTCCGCTTCACGGTGCACGACCGCTGGAACGGTGAGTTCGAGCTGGCCAGCTGCGGCGCGCTGCTCGATGTGGAGCCGATGGGCGACGAGTACGTCTTCGGCATGTGCCACACCATCGAAGACCCGACCTTCGACGCCACCGCGGTGGCCACCAACGTCCACGCACAGGTCCGCCCCGTGCACCGGCCGCCCCGCACCCCGTCGGACCGGCAGCCGCACTGCCACTGGACCGTCATCATCGACGAGTCCTACCCGCCGGCCCAGCCGATCCCCGCATTGGCCGTGATCAGCCAGACCCGGGCGGCGACATGGGAGCTCGACGACATCGACCCCGCCGACGAGGGCTTGGCGGACTACACCGGGCCGCTGCTGAGCGACGTCGACTTCACCGCGTTCTCCCATTCGGCGCTGGTCCGCATCGCCGACGAGGTGTGTCTGCAGATGCACCTGCTCTATCTGTCCTTCGCGCTGGCAGTACGTGCCCGGGCCGACTCGGACGAGCTGGCCGCCTCGGTGGGCCGGCGTCAGCTCACCGGACTGGCCGGACTGGCCGCGATGCGCATCAAGAACGCGCTGAACCTGCCGGCCGACATCGCCGGCGCGCAGCGGGTGTTCGAACTGCATCCGTTGTTCAACCCCGTCGGCTACGTGCGCGCTGACTTCGGCGACAATTCCGTCACGGTCCAGCCGTCTCCCGCGCATCGCGACGGCGCCTGGATCACGCTGTGCTCCCCGCAGGAGACCATCGCGCTGCAGGCCATCGCGACCGCGGTGAACCCGCACCTGCGGGTGCAGCTCGACGGGTCCGACGAGGCGTGGACGGCCCGCCTGGTCGAGGACGACACCGCGGCCAAGGAACTGCCCGAAGTGATGGTCGCCAAGGTGAGCAGCGGCGCGCAGTTCGTGTTTCGCCCCCGCACGTCACTGCCGCTGACGGTGGTATGAATCGGCTGATAGCCCGAAAACCGCCGGTGTGTCGCCAATCCGCGCCGCCGCCGGCCCGCCTAGGGTGAGGGCCATCCCAGCCGTTGCCGATCCAAGGTAGTCAGCCATGCCCGACCCGCAGGACGACGAGGCCACCAGGGAGGCGCACGCCGTCGACGCGACCGACATGGTGCCGACGGTGATGTCGACTCCCGAATCCGGTGCTGTCGTCGGCGCCCTCGCCTGGTCGCAGGAGGACGGCAGCGCCGGCGCCGAACCGGTGCCCTACGTCGACGACTTCTACGAGCACGACCTGGGCACCGGCCGGCGCCCGACGGTGATAGTGCCCGCCGCGCCGGCTCCGGCCCCTCGAGCGCCCTCCCGGCTGCCCCGAATCGCCCTCGGTGCGGGCATCCTGGTGGCGCTGATCGCCGTCGCCGGGGTCCTCGTCGGCCTGATCGGCAGCCACCACGACACGACGCCGGTTGCCCCCGAGAGCAGCGCCGTGGCGCCGCCGCCCAGCGCGCCACCGCAGCCCAGCGCGCCGGCGCCCCCGCCGGTCGCGACCACCTCTGTTGCGCCGCCGCCCACGACGTCTGTTGCGCCGCCGCCCACCACCACGGTCACCACGACCACCACCACGGCGCCGCCGACCACGACCACCACCACCAACCCGCCGACGACGACCACCACCACAGCGCCGCCGACCACCACGACCACCGCGCCGCCGACCACGACCGCGCCGCCGACCACCACGGTTCCGCCGACCAGCGAGCCGCCCACCACCACGGTGGCCCCGACCACCACCACGGTGCCCATGACCACCGAGTACCTGCGCATTCCGCTGGTGCCGGTGCCCATCCCGATCACCGTTCCCCAGAACTAGGCGCGAGCCTGGCCCGGCGTCCGGTGGACGCCTGGGCGTGGCCGGAATCGCCGGGCGCGGGCACACTGGGTGTGGCACCGCGGTGAAAGGGGCTCGCAATGGGCGACAACGGGGCGTTCGGATTCGACGCCGACGACTTGGATCGAATGATGCGTGAGGCCGGTGAGGGGCTGCGCGCGGCCTTCGACCGCTTCGCGGGAACCATGGGCACCGGCCGCGAGCGCGCCGGCTGGGGGGCCGTCTTCGCCGACCTGGCCCGTGCCGCGCGCGCGGAGCCGACGACTGCCGGCGAGACCGGTGACGGGGTCTGGGCCATCTTCACCGTCGGTGACGACGGCGCCGACCGCGTCGAACAGGTCTACGCCACCGAGATCGACGCCCTGCGGGCCAGCCAGCGCAATCCCGATCCGAAACGCCGGGTGCGGTTCCTGCCGTACGGGATCGCCGTCGGCGTGCTCGACGACAACGCCGACAACAATGAGTTGACATAAGGCACGCGCTCGGGCTTGTCCCGTTTGACACGGGTGCGGCGTGGGTTACATTGCCACCGTGCCTGAGATCAACCGCCGCCAAATAATGATGATGCTGGGTGTCGGCGCCGCCGCCGCCGTGGCTCCCGGCCCGGTGGCCAAAGCCGTTCCCGGCGCGCCGGGGCAGCCGGCTGACCCGGCCGCGCCTGGCGCCCCTTCGGTGCCCGCCGCCAAGACCGGTGGCTTCCTGTGGCACGACGAGTTCGACGGCCCGGCCGGTTCGGCACCGGATCCCTCGAAGTGGACGATCTCCAACCACCGCACCCCGATCCGGCGTCCGGTCGGTTGGGACCGGCCCGAGTACTTTCACCAGTACCGCGACAGCCGTAAGAACGTCTTCCTCGACGGCAATTCCAACCTGGTGATCCGCGGCACCCAGGAGGGCGAGCGCTACTTCGGCGGCTTGGTGCACGGCAACTGGCGCGGCGGTATCGGTACCACCTGGGAAGCGCGCATCAAGCTGAACTGCCAGACCTCCGGTGCCTGGCCCGCCTGGTGGCTGTCCAACGACGACCCGGGCCGCGAGGGCGAAATCGACCTGATGGAGTGGTACGGCAACGGCGAGTGGCCGTCGGGCACCACCGTGCACGCCAACCCGTACGGCACCGCATTCGAAACCTTCGCCTTCCCGGTCGACGGCAACTGGCACACCTGGCGGGTCACCTGGAATCAGAGCGGCATGTACTTCTGGCAGGACTACGCCGAGGGCATGGAACCCTACTTCTCGGTCCCGGCGGTCGGCATCGAGAACATCGACGAGCCGGGCCGGGAGTGGCCGTTCAACGACCCGGGCTACACCGTGTTCCCCATCCTGAACCTCGCCATCGGGGGATCCGGGGGCGGCGACGCGCGCGCCGGGACCTACCCGGCGGACATGCTGATCGACTGGGTGCGGGTGTTCTAAAGCGGACTCGTTCCCGGCGTCGGCGCGCCGTCTTCGCGGGCCTGAAGCCAGGCCTCACCCGCACGGGCTGCCCGAATCAGCGCCCCGCGCTCGCCGAAGTAGTTGGCGAGCAGCCCGAGACCGGGCAGCGAAGCGAGGTGCTGGTAGAGCTTCTTCGGGTGCGGGCGCTTACTCACCTCGTCGAACGTCGCCCGCAGGATGCCGGCCAGCTGCCACACGGTGCGGGTCATCACCACCGGGGTTGACGATGTGATGGACTTCAGCGGTTTCCAGCCCGGCGGCGGTGCCTCGGGCAGCGGCTCCGGTTCGGATTCCTTCGGCAGCTCCAGGGGCTCGGGCAGACGGCGTCCGCACAGCACCTCGGCGAGCAGCCGCACCTTCTTGTCGCGATCGGTGACGCCGTATTCGCGGGCCAGTGCACACAGCACGACGGCCTGGTTGACGAATCCGGCCAGCTGGGCAACCGGCACCACCCGGGCCAGCACCCCGAAGGCCCCCGGGGACGCCACCACCAGCGTGTTGAGGGCGCCGACCCGGTGCACCCACCAGTGCGCGCGCTGGTCGCGGCTCATCCGGTCCCACGCCGCGGTGCCCGGCAGGTCGGCGGCATTGAGCAGTTGCGCCCCGGCGTTGAGGGCGCGGTCGGCGGCGCTGGGGCCGCGGCCGGCTTCGTGACGGCGGCGCCGCAGCCGGAACCGGCGGATGCGGTGCGTCAGCCCGCGGGGCGGAGAGAGCAGCCGGCGGGTGCGTTTGCGCAGGCCGGCTGGATCCGACTCGGCCAGCAGGTCCAGCAGCGGGTCAATGACCGTGACGGCGCGGCACAGCGCGTCGGCGACCTCGGCGTCGGTGAGGGTGGCGTGCGGCTTCGGAAACAGACCCATACCGGTGATTGTGGCGGGCCTCAGCCGGGGCGGGAGCGGTTTGGGACCGTAATCACGCGCGTCGGGGCCCCGGCGGGGGAGCGCCATAGGTCACCACCAGCACCTCGGCCGGGTCCGTGCCGACTTGTCGCAGTTTGTGCGGCGCGGAGGCGTCGAAATAGGCGCAGTCGCCGGTGCCGAGCGTGACGAGGTGGCCGTCGTGATCGAGTTCGACCTCGCCGGTGTGCACGAAGACCAGCTCCTGGCCCAGGTGGGTCGAGTGGGGATGCGTTGCGAAGGTGCGGCCTGGGCGCACGACGAACGGTGACATGGACTTCCCCAGCATCCGCGACGCGATCGCGTGATGACGCACGGCGCCACGGTCGGCGGCCCGTTCGACGCTGATGGTGGAGACCTCTGGATCATCGGAGAACAGCTGCGCCACATCGACATCGAGCGCGCGGGAGATCTTCAGGGCCGCCGCGATCGACGGAACACTCTGTCCGCGTTCGACCTTGGACAGATAACTCTTGGTCAGGCCGGTGTCGGCCGCCAGGGCGTCCAGCGTCATGCCGCGCTGTTGGCGGACGGCGCGCAACGGACCACTCACGGAACTCAAGATACATCATTGACTACATGACACAGGGTGTCATAAAGTTTCCCGATGTGTCATTGTGGGCCGACGGAAGGGGTTGCTGATGGCGAGCACCATGGATGACTCCAAGGCCGATCTGATGCGCCGCGCCCTCGACGACCTGACGCGCAACGTCGCCGAATCCTCGCTCACGCTCCGGGAGAAGCTGGCCCTGACCTGCCGTGCCCTGTTCGACGCCGGACACGACTCCGGCCTGGCCGGCCAGATCACCGCCCGCGCCGAAGATCCGGGAACCTACTACACCCAGCGCCTGGGTTTGGGCTTCGACGAGATCACCGCCGGGAACCTGCTGGTGGTGGACGAAGATCTCCACGTTGTCGACGGTGATGGAATGCCCAACCCCGCCAACCGGTTCCACTCGTGGATCTACCGGGCCCGGCCGGACGTGAACTGCATCGTGCACACCCACCCGTTTCATGTGGCCGCGCTGTCCATGCTGGAAGTTCCGCTGATGGTCTCGCACATGGACATCGCACCGCTCTACGACGACTGCGCCTTCCTGCCCGACTGGCCCGGTGTCCCGGTCGGCAACGAAGAGGGCGAGATCATTTCCGCCGCACTGGGGGACAAGAAGGCCATCCTGCTGGCCCACCACGGGCACGTCGTCGCCGGAGCCAGCGTCGAGGAAGCCTGTTCGCTGGCGATGCTGATCGAACGAGGTGCCCGGCTGCAGCTGGCCGCCATGGCCGCCGGAACCATCGCGCCCCTGCCCAGCCGGCTGGCCCGCGAGGCACACGACTGGACCCTGACACCCAAGCGCAGCCAGGCCAACTTCGCCTACTACGCCCGGCGGGCCCTGGTCCGCCACCCCGACGCCCTCGACCTCTGATCCCGCGAACCGAAAGACGCCCGATGACCTCGACGCCCGAAATCCACGGCATCATCGCCTATCCCGTCACGCCGTTCAGTCGTGACGACGGGGGTGTCGACACAGTGGCGCTGGCCGCCCTGGTCGAGCAGCTGGTCTCCACCGGCGCGCACGCCATCGCGCCGCTGGGCAGCACGGGGGAGTCGGCCTATCTGAGCGAGGCGGAGTTCGACACCGTCGTCGACACCACCGTCGGCGTGGTGAACGGCCGGGTTCCCGTGATCGTCGGGGCATCGGATCTGACGACCGCCAACACCATTCGGCGCGCCCAGCACGCCGAGCGGGCCGGTGCCGACGCGCTGATGATCCTGCCGGTCTCCTACTGGAAACTGACCGACCGCGAGATCGCCCAGCACTACGCCAGCGTCGCCGCCGGCGTCGATCTGCCGATCATGGCCTACAACAATCCGGCCACCAGCGGGATCGACATGAGCCCCGAGCTGCTGGTGCAGATGTTCACCGACATCGACAACCTGACCATGGTCAAAGAGTCCACCGGGGATCTGACGCGCATGCAGCGCATCAAGGCGCTCTCCGCGGGGCAGCTGCCGTTCTACAACGGCAGCAATCCGCTGGTGCTCGATGCGCTCAACGAAGGTGCGGCCGGCTGGTGCACGGCGGCGCCCAACCTGCGGCCGCAACCATGCCTGGACCTCTACCGCGCGGTGCGCGACGGGGACCGGGCCGCGGCCCAGCAGATCTACGACGCCCTCGCACCGCTGCTGCGCTTCATCGTTGCCGGTGGCCTGCCGACCACCGTCAAGGCGGGGCTGCAGCTGCTCGGCTTCGACGCCGGAGACCCCCGGGCGCCCCTGCTGCCGCTCGACGAGGCCGGCCGCGCCGAGCTCACAGCGATTTTGGCGGAGGTCTAGGCATTTGGGGCGGAGCCAAGATGCCTAGGGGCCGCCCGGGTAGCTCTTAGAGGCCCGCAGCGACCTCATCAGAGTTCATTTGCTGTTGCAAAGGCAAAACATAGATGTCACATAACGTCATTAGCGTTCGCTCTATGAAAATCGGCATAACAGCGATATTGCTTGCTGCCGCGCTCACGGGCGTGGCCACACCGGTGACAGCATCTGCGGCTTGCGGAGACCCCGGCGACGCGCCGTGCACGGGCCCCGCTCCCACCCCCGACGAGGTTCTCGGGGTGATGGCCGAGTTGACCGATCCGAACATTCCCGCCCTGAACAAATCCAATATCGTCACGCCCGGCTTCAGTGCCGGCGAAGCCCAGACGATCGACCAGCGGCTGAGGGAGACCCAAGACGCCGGGCTGCTGCCCTACCACTTCGTGGTCAGCAACATCCAGCCCGCGCCGGACAACTTCGCCGGAGCGACCGTCACGTCCGTGGGGGGCTTTCACGAAGAGAGCGCGCCCGAGTCCATCGTGCTGTCCAACCAGGGCGGACGGTGGCTGATCACCCACGACACCGCGGTCACCGCGCTCGAGCACTTCTGGCACAACGCCAACCGCCCCTTCGTCCCGATCGTCCCCTGGATCAAGTGAGCCGGTTTCCGGTCGATTGTTCGCGATCGCCCGACCGCGACATGCGGGGCTACCTGGCGTCCCGTGATGCCGGCCCGGCCGTGAGCCAGGCCAGCGTCCGGGGCCGTCAGCGAGCCTTGTGGCTGCCGTGTGTCTGGGGTGTCATCGACGACCGGTGAGGCGTTCGCGCAACCGCACGTGTCGGTGGCCGAGGGTAGCTTCGCGGCCATGATTAGGACCGTTTACGCGTGGGCCGTGACTTCTTCATCAGGGTTGTGCTGCGCGCTGGTTGTCGCCGCCATGGCCGTCTTCGGTGCCGGGATCGGGGCGGCGCCAGCCGACGCCGCCCCGCGCTGCCTGTTTCAGGGCGACTGGAACTGTGAAGGCACCCCGCCTTACCATGGGCCGCTACTGCCGACCTGGAACACACCCGGCACCTACGGCGGCTGGACCACCAACCCCGTCGAATGCGATGTCGTGACCAAGCAATGCCGACAGGTCATGACCAAGCCCTGATTTGGGGTGAGTGCGCAGTATCTGCGCTGCTCAAACGTGGAGCCGATGACGGGAATCGAACCCGCGTATTCAGCTTGGGAAGTATTTTCCACACCCGAACGAGTGAGCGACAACTGCTGGTCGGCGGCGTGCTGGCTGTCAGCGTTTGCATTGTTCAAGCGCACCGGAGTACGTCTGCCGGACGCCAACGGTTCGCTCGCGGTACGGATGCAGTACGGATGCAGTACGGGGTAGTTCGAGCGTACGGGCAGGTAGCGAAGACACGCACGCTGACTCGCCGGGTTGTGTCGGTCGCCGCTGGGAGAATCCTGTGCATGGAACCGAAGGACAACGTATGGGCTGACGGCAGCGAACGCGGCCTCGCCTACGCATTTGCGGCGGTCGAGAGATACCTTCGCCAGAATGGCACGAACTGGGGCGAGCGTGCGCTGCTGCTGCCGCACATGTCAGCGAGCCGCGAGAGCTACCACCAGAACTACAGCGCCAATAAGAACATCGGCAGCGGACGCGGAAACAAGCCTGCGCCAGGCGGGCCTGTGATGGTCGTGCATCCCCCGCTGAAGCTGCTGGAAAAGGGGATACGCCTGGCTGCCGGTCAACTGCTCGGCGTGGCCACACCGAACCCGCGTGAGGTCGTGGGGTGGGCTGCGGCGACGAAGGCTGTCGATGCACTGACCGGTGAGCGCCACCCCAGCGTGCCGCCCGAGATCGAAGAGGCACTGCAGGACCTGTACCGCGCTGGGTACAACGGCTATGCACGGCAACGCGAGCCCTTCTTTGCGGCCAAGTACTTCCCGCCCATCGACATCCTGATCGGCGCGGGTTACGACGTGGACTTCGTCAAGAGTTACCTAGTCGCGCTTGGGAAGTCAGCGGACAGCGTCGAGCGGATCGACAAGTTATTTGTTCCGCCGTCGCAGCGGCCTCGTGCGTGGCGTTGACCCGGCGCCAATACGTCGGGTCTTGGAGCAGCCGGTGGTAGCGGCTTCGCGCTGCTGGGACCACTACCGCTACCGCCGGGGTCATTGGGCGGTCGGAGGCGGCACGGTAGCTGACAGCGGGCAGCTGGAGCCGAAGGACGAACGGCGTGCGCTGCGCCCGACCACGTTCATGCGGGGTGCTTTGGGCCATATGCGCACACCTACGCGAGCCTGTGCGCTGTTGTCCCCAGTATTTCCGTGCGGCAGGTGGCGGAGTGGATTGGGCACGCGAACCCGACGACGACCGAACTCGTCTAGGCGCACCCCTACAGGAAGGCCGACTACGACGACGAAATGGCTGCGCTCGGCGCGCTGGTTGCTAGCCCGAAGTGGCACGGCGACAATGTGGTACCGCTACACGGTTAGGCGTCAGGCGGTGGATTGACGTGGTAGTCGAAGACGCAGCCGTCGTCGTAGGCGTCTCGGTGGCGATGATATCGACTGCTATTGGTCAAGACGATTGCGACCTGGCGCCATTCCCCAACGTCATTTTCGCTTACCTTCCAGGTGATTTCGACTCGATCACCGATAGCTTCTCCGATCAGCGGGTAGTGCTCAGGAAATGAGGCGCTGGCTGAGCTTGGTATTGAGTGGGCTCGCCAGGTGAGGTCACGTCCCCGCGGATCGGTGCCCTCAAGCTGAAAAACAATGACATCTCCGACCTCCAGCCTCGGCGTGGGCGGCGGGGGTCGACCGGTGGGGTTGTACGGCCGAGAGAAGTCGGGGCTCGACGGCGCCACATTACCCATGCTGTCGCGGGCGGAATCCAGTGAAGGATAGTGGCGCTGGGGACCGTCCGCCTTGGCACGGTATCGGGCGAGTTGGTTTCGGATCTGTCCGGCTGCACCGGCAAGAAGTAGCCGTTCTGCGGGGAATACCGGTCGAGAGTGGCCAATGGCATTCCGGATGTCCAGAATGATTCCGAGGTAAGTGTCCGTCCGCTTCCGGTCGTCCAGAACCCCCTTCACTTCAGGGTCCCACCGTTTCGAGATGATCTTCTGGAGTGCGTAAATCTCCGTGTAGTCGAGTAGGTCCTGGCTGACGGCGATACCATCGCGGCGCTTGTCCTCCTCAGAACGCTTGCGCTCAAGTTCTGCGACTGCCGCTGGGTCAAGGTCGGCGATCCAGTTCGGTACTGCTGCGCGGACGACATCCCGCAGAGCTGTCTCCGCCGACACAAGTTCCGCGTAGGCGTCGACGTCAGGCGCTTCGGCCTGCTGGATTGGAGTGGCCAGTCCCAGGTACTCCGATAGCTCGATGAGATCCGGCTCGGCGCCCTGAAGCAGATCGTCAAGCCATGTGCTGTCGTACTGCTCGTCGACGTTGAATCCGAAACGACGAAGCAACGACGACCTGTGCTCCTGCGGAATCTTCTCCTCGAGTGCGGCCGCTGCGGCGCTCGCAAGGTCAAAGTGCTGGCCACGTGTGAGCAGGCGGGGCGGGTCGGCGGTCACAATTAGCGATTCTTGCATTCGGACCGGACAGAGCAACGGAGGAACCGCACGACTCATGAACGGTGATACAGCCGGGGTACCCGGCGAGTCGGAGATTTGGCACTCAGCATGGTTCGCCCTGCTCAATCGTGGAGCCGATGACGGGAATCGAACCCGCGTATTCAGCTTGGGAAGCTGATGTTCTGCCATTGAACTACATCGGCACTGGTGCGCTAGCAGGCTAGCATCCCGCGCGAAACGCCTCATCCGCTACGGCGAGCAGACACAGAATCGCACGTCGATGGCCTACTCGGTGCGATTCTGTGTCTGCTCGCCGACCGGCCCCGTACAGCCGAGCGGCCCCGTACAGCGGATACGCTCGTGCGGTGCTGCTCTCCGATCGCGATCTGCGGGCCGAAATCGCCGCGGGCCGCCTCGGCATCGAACCGTTCGACGATGCCCTGGTTCAGCCCTCCAGCGTGGATGTCCGCCTCGACAGCCTGTTCCGGGTGTTCAACAACACCCGCTACACCCACATCGACCCGGCGCAACAGCAGGACGAGCTGACCACGCTGGTCGAACCCAAACCCGGTGAGCCGTTCGTGCTGCAC
>NZ_JRMK01000063.1:0-23808 GCF_000972925.1 Mycobacterium sp. UM_Kg1
GCCCGCTCACCGTTCCGGCTCGGGACCTCTCGAGCTCGCGGCACAGCGTTCGGAAGGCCACGTTGGTCACGCCGGCCATCGGGGCCAGCACCACGGGGCTGGCCAACTCGATCGAGCCGATGCGCAGCGCACGCCGCGCACCCGGGCGCACGTCACCGCATGCGGGCGGTGCCCCCGGGCCGCCGTTGCCGACTACGGTGCTGATGGCTCCAACACCTTCTTGGCGGCGCGTTTCTCGGCCATCTTGGCCTCCCGCTCGAGGCGGCGCTGCTTGGCCGTCTCGAACTTGGCGCACGTCTCGTCCAGGTCGGCGACGATCTGGCCGATCTTGTCCTGGTAGCGGGCGGCTTCGCCGGTGAACTCGCGCTCGAGGATGCCCCACTTCTTCAGTACCGGCATCACCACGTCGTCGCGGTGAATGATCGGGTCGTAGACGCCGCCGACGGCGATGATCACGGCCTTGCGGCGGAACTCCGGCACCACGAATCCGGGCATCTGGAAGTTGGCCAGCACGCGGTGCAGCGACTGCATCGCCCGATCCGGCGCGATGTCGAAGCCGACGGCGCTGATGTCGCGGTAGAAGATCATGTGCAGGTTCTCGTCGTGCGAGATCCGTGCGAGCATCTGGTCGGCGATCGGGTCGTTGCAGGCCCGGCCCGTGTTCCGGTGCGAGATCCGGGTCGCCAGTTCCTGGAAGCTCACATAGATGACCGAGTCGAAGAGACTCTCGGCGAACAGGTCGTCCTGAACCTGGTGGTTCTGGCCGGGGCTGAAGCCGCGGTTGACGGTCTCCATCCGCAGGGTCTCCAGCTCGATCGGGTCGCAGTTGCGGGTCACCACGAGGTAGTCGCGCAGGGCGATGCCGTGCCGGTTCTCCTCAGCGGTCCAGCGGTTGACCCAGGTACCCCACGGGGCGTCCATGGTGAAGTTCATGGCGATCTCGCGGTGGTAGGACGGCAGGTTGTCCTCGGTCAGCAGGTTCTGCACCATCGCGGTCCGGGCCACTTCGGACAGCTTGGACTGCTCGGGGTCCCAGTCCTGCCCGCCGAGGGCGTAGTAGTTCTTCCCCTCCGACCAGGGCACGTAGTCGTGCGGGTTCCAGTCCTTGCTCATCGAGAGGTGTCGGTTGAGCAAGTCCTCCACGACCGGTTCGAGCTCGTGCAGCAACTCCAGGTCGGTCAATTCCCGTGCCATGCCAGCTCCCCAGGGTATGTGTGTCCACTAGTTGCAGGAAATATATCTGTGTCTGACGGTAGCATCAAGTTTTGCGCGCGCGTGTTCGCGCGGGAATAACCGGCGGGGGTCTACCGTTCTGCTTGCGTGCTGAGCATCATGTCGACGCAGAAGTCGATGAATTGCGTGCGGTCGGCCTTGAGGGTTCCCGCCAGATAGTTGCTGAACAGGGCGGTCAACGCCCCGATCAGGCCGGTGGCGACCATCTGCTGGAACGCCGGTTCGTTCCACTGGGTCAGAGTGCGCTGGACCATCGCGATGAACGTCGGCATCCACCTGGCCCCGGAGTGGGTCAGCACCGGCTCGCTCTCGGGGGCAAGCAAAAGTACTCGGCCGCGCACCGGGTCGTCGACCATCAGGGACACGAAGCATTCCACGGCTTCGCGCGGCGTTCGGGTGGCCAGCAGCGCCGTCATTGCGCGGGTACACACGTCGTCGTAGACGCTGCGGACGAATTCGTCGCGGTCGGCGAAGCTCTCGTAGAAGTAGCGTTCAGTCAACCCGGCCGCGCGGCACGCCGAGCGGACGGTCAGCGCGGGCCCCCGCTCGTCGCCGAGCAGCTGCACTCCCGCGGCGATGAATTCGTCGCGCCGCAGCGCCTGACGCTCTGCCAGCGGGACCCCGGACCAGCGGTCCCGGCGTTGACCGGGGGGCACGTCGTCTCCTAGGGCTCATTCTGAAAACATCGGTATTCAAAGTTACCCACGCGCGGTGGGAATCTCCAATCATGGCCCATGGCCTACCCCGTCGAGGAGCGCAGGTAACCAGCATCACTGTCCGGCGCCTCCGGGGCGCCGTTGCCGCACTTTCCGGCGGCCAGGCGCGTGGCGACGCCCCGTCCCGGTGATCGTGTTGGTCCAGACAATAAGGCCTCCCGCTCGGCGTGCGGAGCTCTTGACTCTGCGCTCGCCACTGCGGAATAGTGTTCTTCGGAAAAAAGAATGTCATATGTTGTCCGGACAAATCCGCGATTCCGGTGCGAGCCGGGGCGGGTTGCGGTCTGCGCCAGGTGAAAGCGGGTCATGGCCGATCACTCCACTCCTCCCACCTCGCCGAGTGGCCTCCTGAGCCTGACGGGCCGGATCGTGGTGGTCTCGGGCGCCGGGGGCGGTGGTATCGGCACGGCGGTGGCCACGATGGCCGCACAGGCCGGCGCGACCGTGATCGCGGTGAGTCGCTCCCGGGACAATCTCGACGAGCACATCGCGCCGCTGGCCGACCGGGGCCTTTCCGTGTTGCCGGTGGCGGCCGACGCGGCGACCGACGAGGGTGTCGCTGCGGTGCTGGAAGCCGCGCGCCGCGCCGACGGCCGGCTCTACGGACTGGTCAACGTCGCCGGGGGCGCCGAGCCGTCGACCTGGATGCCTTCGACCCGGGTGGACCGCTCCGACTGGCGACAGATCTTCACGCACAACCTGGAGACCGCCTTCTTCATGAGCAGCGCGGTCGCCAGGGAATTGGTAGCCGCGCAGCTGCCCGGCTCGATCGTGTCGATCTCCTCGATCAGCGGGATGAACACCGCGCCGTTCCACATCGCCTACGGCACGGCGAAGGCTGCCATCGCCGCGATGACCCGCACCATGGCCGTGGAGTTGGCCGCGGCCGGAATCCGGGTCAACGCGGTGGCGCCCGGCGTCACCAACACGGCCGCCTCGGCCGCCTACGTCGACGAGGATCCCGATCGCGACCTGCGGGCGATCGCCATGGGGCGGCGCGGTCGGCCCGAGGAACAGGCCGGGCCCATCGTGTTCCTGCTGTCCGACCTGGCCGGCTACATCACGGGGCAGACCTTGCTGGTCGACGGCGGCCTCAACCTCAAATGGAGTCACCTCGACGCCGACAACACCTCGTTGTTCCTCAAAGACAACACCTTCCGTGCGGCGATAAGGAGGATGTGATGACCGATCCGGTCAAGGGGCCGGCCGAAGAGCTGGCCGACCCGGTCACGATCGGCGTCGAGGCCTACACGTCGCAGCACTACGCCCGCGCCGAACGAGACAAGTTGTGGCGCAAGGTATGGCAGCAGGTCGGCCGGGTCGAAGAGTTGCCGGAGGTGGGCAGTTACCTCACCTACGACATCCTCGACGACTCGGTCATCGTGGTGCGCAGCGGACCGGGTGCCTCCGCGGAGTCCTTTCGGGCCCACCACAACGTGTGCATGCACCGCGGCCGTCGCCTCCTCGACACGCCCGCCGGGGCGAAGAACGCGTGCGCGCGCACCCGCAAGTCCTTCGTCTGCGGTTTCCACGGCTGGACCTACGACCTGGACGGCACCTGCACCCACATCCGCGAACAAGACGACTGGCAGGGCGCTCTGACACCGGAGAACACCCATCTGGCGGCGGTGCGGGTCGACACCTGGGGCGGCTGGCTGTGGATCAACATGGATCCCGACGGCGAATCGCTGGCCGACTACCTGTATCCGGCCGCCAAGGTCCTCGAGCCGTTCGGTCTGGAGAACATGCGCTACAAGTGGCGCAGATGGCTGGAGTTCGACTGCAATTGGAAGGTCGCCATGGAGGCCTTCAACGAGACCTACCACGTCTACACAACCCATCCGGAGTTCAACAGGTTCGGTGAGTTCAAAGGGTGGGCGCGGGTGCAGGGCAAGCACAGCAACCTCGGCTACGACGCTCCCGACGACCTGGAGGCGACCAAGTCCAAGATCCGGTTGGGGACTGGCGCCGACCCGCGGGTGTCGACCGCGCAGATGCAGGTCTACACGATGGAAGAGACCAACGCCACCACCACCGCGACCCTGGTGAACGCCGCCAAGCGGCTGGTCGACGAACTGCCCGAGGGTACTGCGCCCGAGAAGGTGCTCGAACACTGGCTGGCGTCGGCTCGCCGCGACGACGAGGCCCGCGGGGTCATCTGGCCGACCATTCCGGCTGACGTGCTCGGGCAGGCCGGGACCGCATGGCAGGTCTTCCCGAACTTCCAGATCGGTCAGGGGCTGACCACGGCACTGTGTTACAGCGCCCGGCCGCACCCCAGCTACAACCCCGACAAGTGCATCTTCGAAGTCTCGGTCTTCGAACTGTTTCCGCCCGGCGAAGAACCGCAGACGCAGTGGGAGCACACCCCGGCGGACGACCCGGGCTGGCGCTCGGTACTTCCGCAGGACTTCTCCAACATGGCAGCGGTGCAGCAGGGAATGAAATCCCTCGGCTATCCCGGCGCCAAACCCAACCCCTACCGGGAGCGCGCCATCGTCAACCTGCACCACCAGTTGTCGAAGTACATGGGTGCCGGCGCGCCCCGAGAGATCCCGACAGAAAGTGATCGATGACGGACTGCTCGCCGACCGAGACACCCGACGACTTCGACATCGAGGCGTTGCGGCGCAAGTACGCCGCCGAGCGCGCCAAGCGCGTTCGTTCCGACGGTGCCCAGCAGTACCTCGAACTCAAGAAAGACTTCGTGGAGTTCGCTGAGGACGATCCCCACACCGAGGTGACTCCGCGTGAACCCATCAATGCCGACATCGAGGTCGTCGTCCTCGGCGGGGGCATCTCCGGACTGCTCGCCGGCGCCTACCTGAAGAAGGCAGGTGTTCCCGAGGTTCGGATCATCGAGATGGGCGGCGACTTCGGCGGTGTCTGGTACTGGAACCGGTTCCCCGGAATCCAATGCGACAACGACGCGTACTGCTACATCCCCATGCTCGAAGAGCTCGACTTCATCCCGTCGAAGAAATTCGCCGACGGCGCCGAGATCTTTGCGCACTGCCAGAACATCGGGAAGCGCTTCGGCCTCTACGACGGGGCGATCTTCTCGACGCAGGTGCGCACCGCTCGCTGGGACGAGGAGATCAAGCGCTGGCGGCTGACGACCAACCGGGGCGACGACCTGCGGGCGCGTTTCGTGGTGATGGCACAGGGCTCCTACAACCGGCCCAAGTTTCCCGGGATCGAGGGCATCAAGGACTTCATGAAGGCCGGTGGGCACGTCTTCCACTCGGCGCGCTGGGATTACGACTACACCGGCGGCGATGCGAACGGCGGCCTGCACAAGCTGGCGGACAAGCGCGTGGCGCTGGTGGGCACCGGTGCGACAGGTGTGCAGCTGGTCCCGCACCTGGGTCGGGATGCCAAGCACCTCTATGTTTTTCAGCGCACCCCGTCGTCGGTCGACTTCCGGGGGAACGAGCCCACCGACCCGCAGTGGGTCGCGTCGCTGCAACCGGGTTGGCAGGCCGAACGCAAGCGCAACTTCCACCGCTGGTCACCGTTCGAAGGCGTGGTATTCGACGCTCCCGATATGGTGTGCGACTTCTGGACCGAGTTGGGCCGCAACCTGACCGCTCGCATCGGCGCCTGCCCCGACCCGACGGCTCTGGGTGTCGAGGAGATCATGGCGATGCGGGAAGAGGAGGACTTCAAGATCATGGAGCGGCTGCGCCGCCGCATCGACGGGATCGTCGAGGATCCGCAGACCGCGGAGGCGCTCAAGCCCTATTACCGATTCATGTGCAAGCGTCCGACCTCCAGCGACACCTACCTGTCTGCGTTCAATCGGCCCAACGTCACCCTGATCGACGTGGCTGAATCTAAGGGCGTCGACAAGCTCACCGAGAAGGGCATCGTCGCGGGCGGCGTCGAGTACGAAGTCGACTGCGTCATCTTCGCCAGCGGGTTCGAGATATCAACGGAGATCAGCCGCCGGTACGCGATCGACGTCATCGAGGGCCGCGACGGGGTATCGCTGTTCGACCACTGGCGCGACGGTTACCAGACCCTGCACGGGATGACCAGTCGCGGGTTTCCCAATCAGTTCCACACCGGTTTCATCCAGGGCGGCGTGTCGGCCAACACCACCGCGATGTTCGAGCAGCAGGCCGAGCACATCGCCTACATCATCGCCGAGGCTCTCACACGGAAGGCGACGGTCGTCGAGCCCAGTCAGGAGGGTCAGGATGCCTGGGTCAACACCATTCGAGAGCTGGCTTTCGACAACTCGGCATTCGATTTATCTTGCACACCAGGCTATTACAACAACGAGGGTCGTGGTTTCGGCGATGCCAGCCGCTCGTTTCTCGGTGAGGTCTACTCGCCGGGCTTCTACGCCTTCGACGACCTGTTGAGGCAGTGGCGTGATGCCGGTGACCTGAAGGGTCTGGAACTGCGATGACGACCACACCGGCGTTGCCGATGCGAAATCTGCGTGAGGAACCCTTCGGTTGAGCGCACCACAACCGCTGCGCTTCGACGGTCGAGTCGCCGTCGTGACCGGAGCCGGCCGCGGCCTGGGCCGCGCCTATGCGCAACTGCTGGCGCAGCGCGGTGCGGCCGTCGTGGTGAACGACACCGGTGCCGACCTCAGCGGTGACGGCGCAGGCGAGGACACGGCCGAGCGCGTCGTGGCCGAGATTCGCGCCGCCGGCGGCGACGCGGTGGCCTGCACCGCGTCGGTCGCCACGGCCGAAGGCGGAGCGGCGATCATCGCAGCGGCGCAGCAGCGCTACGGCCGCGTCGACATCGTGATCCACAACGCCGGTAACGTCCGGCGGGCCGCATTGCGGCAGATGAGCGCCGCCGACTTCGACGCGGTTCTCGACGTGCACCTGCGCGGCGCGTTCCATGTGGTGCGGGCGGCCTTCCCCGCGATGTGTGACGCACGATACGGTCGCATCGTGTTGACCTCGTCGATCGGCGGACTCTACGGCAACGCCGACGTGGCGAATTACGCGGCGGCCAAGGCCGGCGTGCTCGGGCTGAGCAACGTTGCGGCGCTGGAAGGCGCAGCTCAGGGCGTCCGGTGCAACGTGGTGGTCCCCGCGGCGGTCACCCGGATGGCCGAGGGGATCGACACCTCGGGCTATCCGCCGATGGAGCCCGAACTGGTCGCGCCGGTGGTCGCCTGGCTCGCCCACGAGTCCTGTTCGATCACCGGAGAAGTTCTGATCGCGCTGGCCGGGCGGGTGGCGCGGGCCGCGTTGGTGGAAAGCCCGGGGGTGTATCAACCGTCCTGGACGGTCGAGGATGTCGGGGCGCGCATCGCAGAGATCCGCGATGTTGCCGACCCGGTGATCTTCCCGGTGGTGCCCGACGGCCACGCCGCGCACATCCGGTACAGCTTCGGGATGGCCCAGACGGATCAGGCAACGCAGCGCCCGCCCCATGTCGAGAAAACCCAGTAGTCGAAGGAGCCTTCAGATGCGCGAGTACACCCAGTTCTACATCGACGGCCGGTGGGTGGACCCGATCGAGCCCGTGACGCTCGACGTGGACAACCCGGCCACCGAGCAGGTCCGCGGCAAAATCGCGCTCGGCTCGGCGGCAGACGTCGACCTGGCGGTCGCCGCGGCGCGCCGGGCCTTCACCAGATGGTCGCAGAGCACCCGGGCGGAGCGCCTGGACCTGCTGCAGGCGATCCTCGCCGAGTACCAGCGTCGTAGCGCCGATCTGGCGGATGCGGTGAGCGAGGAGATCGGAGCTCCGCCGGCGCTGGCCGCCGGGGCCCAGGTGCAGCTCGGCGTCGGCCACCTGCTGACCGCGATCGACGCGCTGAAGAACTTCTCGTTCGAAGAACAGCGCGGCGACACCCTGGTGGTCCGCGAACCGATCGGGGTGTGCGGGCTCATCACGCCGTGGAACTGGCCGCTGAACCAGATTGCGGTGAAGGTCTATCCGGCGTTGGCGACCGGCTGCACCATGGTGCTGAAGCCCTCTGAGGTCGCACCGTTCTCGGCGTACATCTTCACCGAGATCATGGACGCCGTCGGCGTCCCGGCCGGCGTGTACAACATGGTCAACGGCGACGGCCCCGGGGTGGGTGTGGCGCTGTCGCAGCACCCCGACGTCGACATGGTGTCGTTCACCGGCTCCACCCGCGCCGGCATCGCCGTGGCCCAGAACGCGGCGCCGACGGTGAAGCGGGTGACCCAGGAACTGGGTGGAAAGAGCCCTAACATCGTGCTCGACGACGACGCGTTCGCCGCCAGCGTCACCGCAGGGGTGCGGGCCATGATGGTCAACTCCGGGCAGAGCTGCAATGCGCCGTCGCGCATGCTGGTGCCCAATTCACGGATGCAGGAAGCCATCGACATCGCCCGCGAAGTGGCCGCGCAGGTCAAGGTGGGTGCCCCCGCCGACCCCAAGGCCATCGGCCCGGTTGCCTCGGCCGCACAGTTCGCCAAGGTCCAGGGCCTGATCGAACAGGGCATCGCCGAGGGCGCGACGGTCGCGGCCGGCGGCGCCGGCCGGCCGGACGGGCTCGACGCCGGCTACTTCGTCCGGCCGACGGTCTTCGGCAACGTCACCAACCAGATGGCGATCGCGCGCGAAGAGATCTTCGGGCCGGTGCTGTGCATCCTGGGCTATGACAACCTCGACGAGGCCATCGAGATCGCCAACGACACCGACTACGGCCTGGCCGGTTACGTCTCGGGCGCCGACATCGACGCCGCCCGCGGAATCGCTCGCCGGATCCGGGCCGGCTCGGTGGCGATCAACCACGCCTTCGACCTCAATGCGCCGTTCGGCGGCTACAAGCGCAGTGGCAACGGCCGCGAGTGGAGCGACGCCGGATTCCACGAGTACCTGGAGACCAAGAGCACATTGGGTTATGGCGCGGCGGGCTGAGCTCCGCGTCCCGAATCACTCGTAGCGCACGGTTATCGAGCCGCCGTCGGGCACGCCCTGGCAGGTCAGGATGTACCCGTCGGCGACCTCGTCGTCGTCGAGCACCGTGTTGTTGTGCATGGTCGCGGCGCCGTCGGTGATCTGTGCGATGCAGGTACCGCAGTTGCCCGCCTCGCAGGAGAACGGGGGAGCGAGTCCGGCGCGCCGGGCGCTTTCCAGCAGGGTCTCGCGGGCGACTCGGGGCACCGTCGCCTGCTGGCGCCCGAGGTGGATCGTCACCGTCCCCGTCACCTCGGAGTCGCGGACCGGGGCGGGGGCCGCTGGAGCGGCCGCGATGTCGAAGTCCTCGACGAACAGCCGGCCCGGGCCGGGCCAGGCCGCACGCACCACCGCCATGAAACCCGCCGGGCCGCAGACGTAGCAGTCCGCTGCGGTGTCCTGCCCGACGAAGTCGGTGACCGCGGCGGCGTCGAGCAGGCCCGCGTCGGCGTCATAGTGCCGTTGCACCGACAGCCGCCCGGGGTAGCGGGCCACCAGTTCGTCCAGGGTGCGCCCGAAGATCGCCGCGGCGGCGTCCCGGTCGGCGCAGAGCAGTCGCACCGTGCGGTCGGTGGTCGCCAGGGCGCTCTTGGCCAGCGACAGGATCGGCGTGATCCCGCTGCCGCCGGAGAACGCCAGCAGTGGGGCCGTCGACTCCTCAAGGCAGAACACGCCAGCCGCACGCGTCATGACCAGCTCGTCGCCTTCGGCGACGTTGTCCAGCAACCAGTTCGAGGCCTTGCCGCCGGGTACCCGCTTAACCGTGGTCATCAGCTCGGTGTCGACTTCGGGAGCGCTCGACATCGAGTAGGACCGGTAGAGGTCCGTGCCGTCTACCTGCACCCGGAAGGTCGAGTACTGACCGGCCCGGTAGGCGAACGGTGTCTCATGGGGCGCCAGCACGAAGGTGTGGGCATCGGGGGTCTCCTTCACGATGCGCGTCACGGTCGCCCGCTGGAAAACATGAGGGACCGCCATGCCACCCCTTCCGGTTTGCGTTCTTCACCTGAGAGAATACTATTCTCTCAAACCGATAGGATCTTCTCAAATGTTGTCACCGACGTCCACCGCAGTGCTCGCCTTCGAGGACCGGCAGTTGCAGCTGCCCGAGATCGACGCGCGTGCCGAGGCCCTGGCGGCCGTCCTGGCAGCCGACGGTGTCCGGGCCGGGGACCGGGTGGCGCTGATGTCGTCGAACCGGCCGGAGTTCGTCATCGCGGTGCGCGCCATCTGGCGTCTGGGCGCGGTGGCCGCCCTGATCAGCCCCGCCTGGAAGCGCGACGAGGTGGCCCACGCCTTGGCGCTGGCGCAACCCCGATGTGCCCTCGGAGACCACCCGGTGCTGGCCGAACTGATGCCGATGCGGCACCTGGACGACATCACGGCCACCCCCGCCGGCCGCTGGGCCGGCGATCCGCCGCCGGCCGGGTCCGACGCGCTGCTGGTGTTCAGCTCCGGAACCACCGGGATGCCCAAAGCGGTGCGGCACACGCACGCCTCGCTGGCCGCAGCGGTGGAGCACTGGCGCGATGCGCTGGGCCTGAGCGCCGCCGACCGCCTGCAGGTGGCGACGCCGCCGTCGCACATCCTCGGCCTGCTCAACATCGCGACCGCGCTCAGCGTTGGCGCCTGGGTGCGGTTGCACCGGCGGTTCGACGTCGAT
This sequence comes from Mycobacterium sp. UM_Kg1, assembly GCF_000972925.1. Classification (NCBI taxonomy): domain Bacteria; kingdom Bacillati; phylum Actinomycetota; class Actinomycetes; order Mycobacteriales; family Mycobacteriaceae; genus Mycobacterium; species Mycobacterium sp. UM_Kg1. The sequence goes on from NZ_JRMK01000063.1 coordinate 10,522, forward strand.
GTGATGCTTCGATCGATCGAGACCGACCGGATCACCGTGGAGATGGCGGTGGCGCCGATCGCCCTGGCCATCGCCGCGCACCCCAGCCTGGAATCCTTCGACCTGTCCTCGCTGCGGTTCATCATGTGGGGTGCCACTCCGGTGACCGCGGCTGTGGCCGACACCGTCACCCGGCGCACCGGGGTGCCCTTCGTGCCGGCCTACGGCACCAGTGAACTTCCGGTGATCGCCTGCAATCCGGTTGGCGCCGCGCGCCTGGACAGCGTCGGGATGCCGGTGCCGGGCGTCGAGGTGAAGGTGGTGGCCCTCGATGGCGACACCGCCGGGCAGCCGGTGCCGCCCGGCGTCGCAGGCGAGATCCTGGTGCGGTCTGCATCGCTGATGGCCGGCTATCTGCCGGCTTCGGCGACCGCAGAAGTCGTGCGCGACGGGTGGTTTCACACCGGTGACGTCGGATACCTCGACGGCGACGGTTGGCTGCGGATCACCGACCGCTGTAAGGAGATGATCAAGGTGCGCGGCTTTCAGGTCGCCCCGGCTGAGATCGAGGCCGTGCTGCACGAACATCCCGCGGTCGCCGACTGCGGCGTGTTCGGGGTTCCCGACGAGCGTGACGGCGAGGCGGTCGTCGCAGCGGTCGCGCTGAACGCACCCGTCAGCGACGCGGAGCTGTGCGACCTGGTCGGTGAGCGCCTCGCGTCCTATAAGCGCCTGCGCCGGGTCGTGTTCGTTCCCGAGATTCCCCGGTTGCCGTCCGGAAAGCTGTTGCGCCGAGTACTGAAGGAGAGCCTATGGACGTCCGGCTGAATGCCGAGCAGCGTCAGCTGCGGGACGCAGCGGCCAAGCTTGCCGACGATCTGGGGCCGGATTCGGTGGCCGAGCTCGATGATGCCGGCCGGATCGCCAGGCTGGAACGTGCCGTCGACCAGACCGGCTGGCGCGCTTTACGTTCCGATGGCGCATCGGGCGTAGAGGGGGCCATCGTCGCCGAGGAGTTCGGTCGCGGTCTGGTCGACGTCGCCTTTTTGGGTCCGGTGCTCGCCGACGACCTTCGTCGCCACGTCGATCTTGGGTCGGGGCCGGCCACCGTCGCGGTCGCCGACACCGCCATCGACGCGCGCGGTGCCGCACAGGCCGTGCGGGTGCGCGAGCGCGAGGTGGCCACGGCCCCGCTCGGTGCGGTCCGAACCGGAGCCGACCTGACCCGGCCCGTCGCCGACCTGGCCGGTGCGGCGCAGCCGCTCGGCGAGCTCGAGGCCCAGGACGCGCTGCGCTGGCAGGCGCTGGCGCTGGTCGCAACCTGCGCGGATCTGGTCGGCACCGCCCGTGGCGCCCACGCCCTGGCATGCGATTACGCCAAGATCCGGCAGCAGTACGGCAAACCCATCGGCTCCTATCAGGCTGTCGCCCACCTGCTTGCCGAAGGGCTGGCGCTCATCGAGGGATCGGTGAGCCTGCTGCGGCATGCGGCCTGGGCGGTGGACGCGGCATCGGCGGCAGAGGCGGTGCGTGCCGCGCGGATCGCCAAGATCTACTCCGCCCGGGCCGCCCGGACGGTCTGCGAGACCGCGATCCAGGTGCACGGTGGAATCGGCAACACCTGGGAGTGCGCGGCGCACCTGTATCTGCGGCGCGCCTTGACCTCGACCGGCCTGTGGCCCGTGACGATAAGGGAGATCGCAGATGGACTTTCGTGACTCGCCCGCCGAGGCCGACTTCCGCAGCAGGCTTCGGTCCTGGCTCGCCGAGCGGGCCGGCACCTTTCCCGCCGCAGGCGACGACGAGTACTGGACGCGTCAGGGCGAATGGCACCAGGCACTGTATGCGGGCGGGTTCTTCGGGGTCTCCTGGCCGCGTGAGTACGGCGGCCAGGAGCTGCCGCCGGTCTTCGACGTCATCGTCGACGAGGAACTCGCCGCCGCCGGTGCACCGCCGCGTCCGAGCCTGGGGTATCTGGTCGTCGGGCTTGGACGGCACGCGAGCAAGGAACTGCAGCAACGGTTCCTGCCCGGCATGATCGACGGCAGCCAACGCTGGTGCCAGGGATTCTCCGAGCCCGGGGCGGGTTCGGATCTGGCGTCGCTGACCACCACCGCGACCCGGGAGGGCGACGACTACGTCATCCACGGGCACAAGATCTGGACCAGCTACTCCGACGTCGCCGACTGGTGCCTGCTGCTGGCCCGCACCGACAAGGACGCGCCACGGCACCGGGGCATCTCGGCATTCATCATCTCGATGCACCAGCCCGGAATCGAACAGCGGCCGCTGCGGATGATCAACGGCGTCACCACCGAGTTCGGTCAGGTGCTCTTCGACGGCGCGCGGGTGCCGGCGAGTCAGATGATCGGTCAGCCGGGGGAGGGCTGGGCGCTGGCCATGACAGTGGTCGGCCACGAGCGGGAACCGTCGACGCTGGGCTACTCGGCCCGCTACGGCAAACTGGTCCGCCAGATGGCCGCCCGCGTCGACGCCGCCGGTGCCGACGTTCCCGACGAATTGGCTTGGGCGGCGGTGGAAACCGAAATGCTGCGGCTGCATGTGCGCCGCCGGCTCTCCGAACAGCTCGACGGGCTGTCGCACGGCCCGGAAGGTTCGCTGGACAAGCTGCTGATGACGTGGGTGGAGCAGTCCGTCGGCCATGCGGCGCTGGCGGTGGGCGGCGTCGACGATCCGGACCTGCTCAGCGCCTACCTGTACAGCCGCGCCCAAAGCGTGATGGGTGGCACTTCACAGATTCAGAAGAACATCATCGCCGGCCGCATTCTGGGCTTGACACCGTGATCGCGAGTGCGGGCGAAGCCCGGGCGAAGCGGGTCACGACCAATGAAGGAGTCTGACGTGTACGACATGCCTGCTGAGATCGATGTGCGCGCCGAGGGCCCACTGCGGATCATCCCCCTCAACCGCCCCGATGCGCTCAATGCCGTCAACGATGCCCTGCACACCGGCCTGGCGAAACTGTGGCCGCTCCTCGACGAGGACGACGACGCCCGAGCGGCGGTGCTGACCGGCAGCGGGCGAGCGTTCTCCGCCGGCGGCGACTTCGCCTACCTTGACGAACTGCGGCGCGATGACAAGTTGCGCGCCAAGACGATCGCACACGGGCGCGAGATCGTCTTGGGCATGGCGCGCTGCCGTACGCCGGTCATCGCCGCGGTGAACGGGCCCGCCGTCGGGTTGGGCTGCAGTCTGGTGGCGCTGAGCGACATCGTCTACATGGCCGAATCGGCCTATCTGGCCGACCCGCACGTCCAGGTGGGCCTGGTCGCCGCGGACGGGGGCCCGCTGACCTGGCCGTTGCAGATGAGCCTGCTGTTGGCCAAGGAGTACGCGCTGACCGGGGCGCGTATTCCCGCCGCCCGGGCGGCGCAGCTGGGGCTGGCCAACCATGTGGTGGAAGACCCGGTGGCCGAAGCGATCTCGTGTGCTCGGCGCATCTGCGAGCTGCCCCGGCAGGCGGTGGAGAGCACCAAGCGGCTGCTCAACATCCACTTGGAGCGCGCGGTGCTGGCCACCCTGGATTTCGCGAACATGGCCGAGGACCTGTCGTTCAAGACCGACGACTTCGCCTCCATCATCGATCGGCTCACCGCCGACAAGAACTGATCCACCGATGACCATCGACGAGTTGCTCGCCGCGGCGCGTGCCGGTTCCGTGCGCGCCACCGGACGACTGCTCAGCCTGGTCGAGAGCGGTCGGCGTACCGAGGTGCTGTCCGCGGTCGGGCCCGCCGCCACGCGCGTCGTCGGGGTGACCGGTCCGCCGGGTGCGGGCAAGTCCACGACGATCGGGGCGCTGGTCGGCGCATACCGGCAGCGCGGCCTGCGGGTTGCGGTGCTCGCCGTGGACCCGTCCTCGCCGTTCAGTGGCGGCGCGCTGTTGGGTGATCGGATCCGGATGGCCGAGCACATCCACGACCCGGCGGTGCTGATCCGGTCGGGGGCGGCCCGCGGACACCTGGGCGGGCTGGCCGAAGCGGTGCCCGCGGCCATCCAGTTGCTCGCCGCGCTCGGCTTCGATGTGCTGCTGCTGGAGACGGTGGGGGTGGGCCAATCCGAGATCGAGATCGCCGCGATCGCCGACCCGACGGTCGTGGTGCTCAATCCCGGGGCCGGCGACGCGATCCAGGCCGCCAAGGCCGGATTGCTGGAGGTGGCCGACATCGTGGTGGTCAACAAGGCCGACCGCGAGGGCGCCGAGCAGACCGTTCGCGATCTGCGGGTCGAGTTGCACCACACCGGTGCACCGATTCTAACCCTGATCGCCGCGCGCGGCGACGGGCTCGAGGACCTGGTGGCCGCCATCGAGGCCCACGACCGCGCCGACAGCCCGCTGCGGCGCCTGGCGCGCGCGCGGGCTCTGATCCTGTCCCTGGCGCAGACCCGTCTGCGCACCCATCCCGCGCTGGAAGGCCTCACCGAACAGGTCGCCGGCGGCGCCCTTGATCCCTACTCGGCAGCGGAGCGGCTGTTATCGGACTAGCCGAATGGCTACCCTCGTCGCATGGCTTCCCCCCCGCCCGCCGGCCGATTCCGCCACATCGTCCGCAGCGCGGCGCAGACCCGCATTCTCGATGCCGCGCTGGTGCTGATCGGCGACCACGGAGTGGGCGGGACGTCGCTGCAGATGATCGCCGATGCGATCGGTGTCACCAAGGCGGCCGTCTATCACCAGTTCAAGACCAAAGAGGAAATCGTGGTCGCACTCACCGAGCGGGAGTTGGGTGCATTGGAGGAGGCCCTGGAGGCCGCCGAAGCCCAGCAGAGCCGCCCGCTGGCCCGCGAGGTGTTGCTCGACGGGGTCATCGACATGGCGGTGCGCCGGCGGGGAGTGGCCAGCACCTTGCAGTTCGATCCGGTGATCGTCCGGCTGCTGGCCGAACATCAGCCCTTTCAGCAGTTCATCGCGCGGCTCTACGGGGTGCTGGTCGGCGACGCCGGCGACGACGCGGTGGTCTCGGCGGCGATGCTCTCCGGGGCTATCGCCGTCGGCGTGATGCACCCCCTGGTGGGCGATATCGACGATGAGAAGCTGCGCGCCCAATTGCTCCGGCTCACTAAACGATTCATCGATGCGCCGGACGCGTCCGCCGGGCATTGACCGCAGGGTAGCCGATCGGCTATTTTCGGGTAGTCGATCGGCTAGCGACGGCGATTCCCGTGCGGCTGGTCGAGATCGCCGGGCGAGCAGCGAAGGGGCCACACCGTGCAGATGATCGCCGAGGCGGAGGAAACTCCGCAGGCCAGCGCCTTCCGGGCGCAACTGGTGCTGCTGTGGTCGGGCCCGGTGGTCGCCGCGGTGCTGCTGGCGATGTTCGTGGCGTTCCCGGGCTTCTTCCCGCCGATGTCGCCGACCACGTCCGCCGAACAGGTGGCGCGGTTCTACGACGAGCATCGGTCCTGGATCCGGCTGAGCATGGTCGGGTTCAACCTGTGCGGGATCATGATCGTGCCGTTCCTGGTGCTGATCGTGGGCCAGATGAAACGGATGTCGACCCAAAGTCATGTCTTCGCCTATGCCTACCTGGCGGCCGTGGTCAGCGGCGCGACACTGTTCGCGCTGTCCAACATCTACTTCGGGGTGGCGGCGTTTCGCACGGATCGCAACCCAGAGATCGTCCAAGCCCTCAACGACATGGCGTGGCTGTCGTTCATCGCGCCCGTGGGCATGATCGTGGCGCAGTTCGCCATGCTGGCCTGCGCCGTCTATTTCGACCGGGGGCCGGAGCCGGTGTTCCCGCGTTGGGTGGCGCATTTGTCGGTGCTCACCGCACTGGCGATGCTGCCCTCCACGGCGGCCTCGGTGTTCACCACCGGGCCGCTGGCCTGGGACGGCCTGATCTCGTTCTGGATCCGCAACGGCGCCTTCGCGATTTTCGTCATCGCGATGTTCTTCGCGCTGCGTGACGCGCTGTATCGGCAAGGGGTGAGCGAAGGCCTGATCGAAGGACCGGCGCGGTGAGCATCGCCGCGCTGTTCTACGGCACCGACGTCGAAGAACCACCGCCGGCCGGTGGCAGACCCGATGTGCGGGTGGTGTTCTGGGTGTCGGTGGCGTTCTACCTGTTGATGGGCCTGGGCGTCTGCCTGCTGGGCAGGGTGACGCCCCCGCCGCGCCCCGATGTCGGCATTCCCGAAATCCAGGGTTGGTATCACCAGCACGCCCTGACGATCCAGATCGGCTTCGTGATGCTGCTGGTGATCACCGGTGGTGCCGCGATCTCCAACGGGCTCATCGGGTATCACATGAAGCGGATGAGTTCCGGTTCGGTGCTCGCCTACGGCTACATCGGCGCCATGGCCGTCGGGGCGATCCCGGGCTTTCAGCTGATGATGCTGTGCTATCTGCTCGCGGTGTTCCGGCCGGACCGCGACCCTGAACTGGTGCGCTTCTTCTACGATCTGGGCACGTTGAGTTACAACGGTTCGCTGGGCTGTTTCACCGCCGCCTATTTCTGCCTGGCGCTGGCGATCTTCTACGACAAAAACAGGATCTTCCCGAAATGGTTTGCCTACCTGAGCGTCTGGCAGATCGTCACCGAGGTGATCGCGACCCAGATGTGGCTGTTCGAATCGGGTGCGTTCGCCTGGAACGGCCTCATCTCGTTCTACATCGCTGTGGTGATCTTCGCGGCCTGGATCGGGCTGATCTTTCCGATCATGTATCTCAGCGGCCGGCGGGAAGTCCCCGGCTCGCCGCCGGTCACCTGAAGGCAAGGGATCAGCCATGACTGACCAGCAAGTACCCACCCGAACGGCTCCGAAGTCCTCAAGCGCGACGCACCTGCCCGGTGACGGCCACATGTGGTTCATGGTGCTCGGCGACCTGGTCATCTTCGGCGGCTATTTCATCGCCTACCTGCTCTTCCGGTCGCGCGCGCCCGAGCAGTTCCTGGCCGACCAGCAGCATCTCAACATCACCATCGGCGTGGTGAACACCATCGTGCTGATCACCAGCTCGTGGCTGGTGGCCCAAAGTGTGCACTCCGCCCGCGCCGGTGATCGGGCCGGCGCCCTCGGGCTGATCCGGGGCGGGGCGTTGTGCGGAGTGTTGTTCGCCGTGCTCAAGATCTACGAGTGGTCCTCTGAAATACAGGCCGGCTACACCAATTCCAGCACCTTCTTCAGCTTCTACTACGTCCTGACCGGCGTGCATCTCTTCCACGTCGGCATCGGCCTGCTGATACTGGGCGTCGCGTACCGGGATCTGCGCAACCCGCGCCGGGCGCGGGTGGGCATGGTCGAACAGGCCGCCACCTACTGGCACATGGTTGACCTGCTCTGGGTCGTCATCTTCGCTCTGCTCTACGTGATGAGGTAAACGCTCGTGACCACACCGCAGCATTCCCGCTTCCATCCCGACCCGGTGCTCACCGGCAGTTGGGCTGTCCTGGTGGCGATCACCGTGCTGGCCTGGTGGCTGTCGCCGGGACACAGCGCAGGTCCGGTGGCGCCGAGCATCCCCATCACCGTCACCGTGATCGTGCTGTCGGCGGTCAAAGCCCGGTTGATCATCCGCAATTTCATGGAGGTGCGCACCGCCCCGATCTGGTTGCGCCGCGCCACGGACGCCTGGCTGGCCGTGCTGTGGCTGGCCGTCGGGGTGATCTACCTGTTCTGAGCGGGAAACCGGGGCAACGGCAGCGGCAGATCGTTGTAGGTGGCGATGCCCGGTTCAGCGGCCACCACGGCGGGGATGGCGTTGATCGGCGGCATCGCGGTCATGATGTGGCCCAGTTCGAAGAAGTCGTCGAGGGACGTGGCCGAGGCGATCAGGTCTGGGGGCGGAGTGAAACCGACCTGCATGTTGACCGTGGGCCGGCCGTCGACGGTGATCTTCCAGCCCTCACCGTCGAGCTGCCAGTCCGGTTGCAGGGTCTGGCCTTTGCGCCACCGCACGTTGATGTCGACCACGGTCCGGCCGCCGGAGATTCCCCGCCAGCTGGCGAACACCCCGGCCACATGCCCGGCGGGGATGGTCCACGATGCCATCGGCAGGTCCGCAGTGGTCTGGGCGTACTCGGCCACGCAGGTGATCTCGTCGAGTTCGACGCCCATCGCGTCGGCGACCAGGCGGACCGCTTCGGCGAATACCGCTGTGCCCCGGGAGGCCATCGGCTCCAGATCCGGATCGTCGATCGCGGTGCCGAAGCCCACGGGCCGCTCGGTGTCGGGCGAGTCGTAGAGCGTGGTGTCTGCTGTCTCGGTGATGGTGATCTTGTCGACCCGGTCGCATGCCGTGGCCGCCACGATCGCCAGCAGTTCGGCGAATCCCGGACTGACACCGGACCCGAACAGGGTGGATCCCCCCTTGTGGCAGGCCGCCTCGAGCCTGTCCCGGTCTTCGCCGAGGTTGTGTCCGGTGATGAACGACGCGGAGGTGACGACGTTCACCCCCGCGGAGAGGATGTGCACCAGCTCGTCGACGTCGATCCACATCGGGTTGTAGACGACGCAGTCGGGCTTGAGGGCCAGCAGTGCCTCGGCGTCGTCGGTGGCGATCACACCGAGCGGGTCGATGCCGACGAGTTCACCGGCGTCGTGGCCGACCTTCTCCGGCGACCAGGCGAAGAGGCCGACGAGTTCGTAGTTCGGGTTCGCGGTGAGCGCCCGGACGGCGCTCTTTCCGACATTGCCGGTGGTCCACTGGACGATCCGGTACGGGGCGGCGGGGAAGTCAGTCATGGTGAATGAGTTCCTCCGGCTACATCTGCGCCCAGACGATCTTGGTCTGCAGATAGGTTTCGATGCCCGCCTTGCCGGATTCGTAACCCCAGCCGGACTGCTTGTAGCCGCCGAAGGGCATCGAGTGGTCGAACTGCATCTGACAGTTCAGGCCGACCGTTCCGGCCTTGAGCCGCTTGGCCAGTCGGTGCGCCCGGCCCAGGTTGGACGTCCACGCCGTGGCGGCCAGTCCGTAGCTGCTGTTGTTGGCCAGGGCGATGGCCTCGTCGTCGTCGTCGAACGGCAGGATCGTGACCACCGGGCCGAAGATCTCTTCCTGGAACAGCCGGCTGGAGTCGGGATCGACATTGGTCACCACGGTGGGGTGCACGAAGTAGCCTTTGCGGTCCAGGCGGTGGCCGCCGGTGACGAGCTCGTTGCCGTCGGCCCGGCCCTGCTCGAGGTAGCCGAGCACCCGGTTCAACTGTTTCTGGCTGATCAGCGGACCGACCATGACGCCCTCGTCCTTGGGGCCGCCGAGCTGCATCATGTTGGCCATGTTGGCGATGCCTTCCACGACGCGCTCGTAGACACCGCGCTGGGCGAAGATGCGCGATCCGCACACGCAGGCCTGCCCGGAGTGCACGAAGGTGCCGAACGCCGCCATGGTGATGGCCATGTCGAGGTCGGCGTCGTCGTAGATCAGGACCGGCGACTTGCCGCCGAGCTCCAGGGTCACCTTGTTGAGATTGCTTGCCGCAGAGGCCCGTACGATCTCGCGGCCGACTTCGGTGGACCCGGTGAACGCGACCTTGTCTACGTCGGGGTGTGCGGTGATGGCAGCACCGGCGGTGTGGCCGTAGCCGAGCACCATGTTGACCACACCGTCGGGGACGCCGGCTTCGCTCAGGATGCGGTCGAGGACCAGCGCGGACAGCGGCGTTTCCTCAGCGGGTTTGACGACGCTGCTGCAGCCCGCCGCCAGTGACGGTGCCAGCTTGGCGCAGAAGTTGAAGACCGGGCCGTTCCACGGGAAGATGAGCCCCACCACGTCATAGGGCTCGCGCAGTGTGTAGACGTGCTGGTGGGACTCGATGCCGGTCAGGCCGCCGGTGTTCACGTCGCGGGCGATGCCGTCGATCTTGGTACACCAGCCCGCGTAGTAGCGGAACCACTCCGAGCCGACCTTGGTGATGATCGCGGCCTGGGAGGCCGGAATGCCGGCGTTGACCGACTCGAGTTCGGCAAGGAGTTCGGCGTTCTCGTCGATGAGGTCGGCGACCTTCCACAGCACCCGGGCCCGGTCGTAGTCCGCCATCTGCGACCACACCCCGGACTCGGCGGTGGCCTTGGCCCGCGCAACGGCGTCGTTGACCGCCTCGGGACCGCAATCGGTGAATTCGGTCAGCTGCTCCTCTGTGGCCGGATCGATGATCGGGATCACGTCTCCGGTTCCGGGGACCTTCCGGATGTCGTCCAACACCGCCTGCACCGACATTGATAATCACCTTCTCGCATTTCGATAATCCCGTTCGCCTGAGGTTAGGGGGTTCCCCCGCCGATGTCCAGGGTTCGCTGGGGTGGGCGGACCCCGGAGCTCAGTTGCGGGCGGCTGCGATCGATACGTCCGGCTCGGCGTGTCCGAAGCCGTGCGCGCAGAAGTCCCAGACCTCCTCGGCGGTCAGCGGATTGACGGCCGGATCAGCGGAGGACGGGCTGGATTGGGCGTTGAACAGGACGGTCTGCATCACCATGGCCGCCAGGCGCCGGGGGTGGGTGTCGGTGCGCAGCCGGCCTGCCTCGGCGGCTTGCTGGGTCAACTCGGTGAGCAGGTCCAGCAGTGGTGTGTGCGCCACGCGTACCTCGGCGGGATGGGTCAGCAGCAGCGTGGGGGCGAAGTCGGTGAACAGCGGCCGCTTGGCGGCCGGATCGGGTCGCGAAGACTCGAACAGCAGCTCAACGGCAATCCGCAGGCGTTCCAGCGGATCGGAGTGGCTGGCTGTCGCGGCGCGGATCTGATCCGCGGCGCGGCTCAACGCATCTTCGAACAGTGCCAGCAGCAACTCGTGCTTGCCGTCGAACTGTAGATAAAAGCTGCGTAGGGATTGGCGCGAGCGGTCGACGACTTCCTGGACGGTGAAGTCGGTGCTGCCTTTTTCGATGATGATCGACTGCGCTGCATCCAAAAACCGTTGAACACGTTGCCCGGCTCGGATTTTCGCGGTCTTGATCGAGCGTTCTACCGCGCGCTGCTTCCACGCGGGTTCGTCGCCGGGAGTGGTCACCGGCGTGCCGGACGCTGTGATGGCCGGGGTGCGGAGCGGGCGCACGGGACGGGGGCGCGCCGCCGGCGGGGCGCTGCGCCGTGCGGCTGACGAATCAGAGATCGCAACTTCTCCATTCGAGAATGATATTCTCACCTTCGCGTCTAGGGAAGCAGACGCCCAAGATCGGTGCCCTTTCTCGAATCCGGCATTTCCGGGGCGCCCGAGCCGAGGAGTTCTCCGGTGCAACTGACCTTCGATCCAGAAGTCGAGAACTTCCGGGCCGAATTCTCGGCCTTCCTCGACGAGCATCTGCCGACCGACGCCGAGGCCCAGCAACGATCTCAGTCCTGCTCGGACGTACCGGAGTGGGCCCGTCGATGGCAGCGGCTGTTGTTCGACAACGGCTGGCTGCTGCCGGCGAACCCTCCCGAATTCGGCGGCCGCAACGCGACGATTCTGCAGCAGTACGTGCATTCCGAGGAATTGTCGCGCCGGCGTATCTACCCCAGCTTCAACCCGCAGGGGGTCGGCATCATCGCCGCGTCGCTGCTGTCGTTCGGCACCGAAGAACAGAAACACCGCTGGGCGGTGCCGATTCTGCGGGCCGAGATCACCGCGTCGCTGGGCATGAGCGAACCCGGTGCCGGTTCGGACCTGGCGGGCCTGCAGACCCGGGCGGTGCTCGACGGCGATCATTTCGTGGTCAACGGCCAGAAGGTCTGGACCTCCGGCGCCCATGACGCCGATGTGTTGCTGACCTTCGTCCGTACCGACCCCGACGCGCCCAAGCACAAGGGCATCAGCGTGTTGCTGATCCCCACCGACACCCCAGGTGTGGTGAGACGGCCCTTCGCGTCGGCCTGCGCCTATGACGACGTCGACTTCAACGAGGTCTTCTTCACCGACGTCGTGGTCCCCGCCGAGAATCTGGTGGGTCCGCTCAACGGCGGGTGGACAGTGGCCAACGGTTCGCTGGGGCACGAACGCACGCTGCTGTGGATGAGCTTCGCCGACCGGCTGCACGACCTGATCCACGACTTCGGTCCGCGCGATGCGCTGGCGCGCGACCACTATGCCACCCTGCTGATGGACCACGAGGCGCTGCGGCTGCTCGGCTCGGTGGCGCTGGCACGGGCTGCCCGCGGGGAGCAGGACGTTCCCGCACTTTCGGTGCTGAAACTGCTCGGTTCCGAGGCCGTGCAGAAGGCTGCCGAACACGCACTCGACAACGCCGGCGCGGCCGGCCTGATCCACCCCGCGAGCTCCGGGGTGTACATGCCCCTCAACGAGGACTTCGCCACCGGCAGCTGGTTCGATCGGTACCTGCGCAGTTTCTCGGGAACCATCGCCGGTGGAACCTCGGAGATTCAGCGCAATATCATCGCCCAACGCGTGCTCGGCCTGCCGCGATAGGCCACCTGCTTCAGGCGCCTGCCGGGATGGAATTCCGTTGCCCCGGTGGGCACCTAGAGCTGAACCAGTCGGGGCGCCGAGCCCCGGGCCCGTAGGCCGCCGCCGACCCGGCGGGTCAGTTCGCGGGCATTGCCGAGCAACCCGTCGAGCACCAGCGCTCGCTCGATGTGGCGGTGCAGGTCGTGTTCCGCGGTGAAGCCGACGCCGGCGAGCACCTGCTGGCAGTGCTTGGCCGCGGTCAGCGCAGCCCGGCCCGCCGCCGCTTTGGCCAGCATCGAGGTCAGGTCCGGGCTCTCGGCGACGGGCACGCTCAGGGTGGCCTCGGCCCCTTCGATGGCGACCAGGGTTTCGGCGAGCCGGTGCCGAATCGCCTGAAATCCCGCGATCGGCTTGCCGAACTGTGTTCTGTCCAGTGCGTGTCGGCGTGCCAGAGCCAGCATGGCCCGAGCAGAGCCCACCAGCCACCAGCCCACCGCGCGGCGTGCCTCACCCAGACGCATCAGCTCGCCGTTGGGCACCTGGCGCAGCGGCAGGCCGCCCAGCACGGTGTTGCCCTCGCTTTCGCTGCGCTCCCAAATCACCCAGCTGCCACCGGCGTAGGGCATCGGGGGAGTGCCGCCGGGCAGGCCGCCGATGGTCTCCAATACCACGTCGTTGAGTACCGAGGCGTGCGCCCCGGTCTCGCCGAGCAGCCGGAACACCAGGGGGATGGCCGTGTCCGGGTCCTCGGAAAGCATTTCTGCCCAGCCCAGTTCGGCCAGTGCCTGATCCAGCGCGGGGCCGGATGCCGACGCCATGGTCCTACGCAGAGTGTCTTCCAGCAGGGCCAGTGAGGTGGCATCCATGGCGGTGCTCATCGTCACTCCTTCCCGAGGTCGAGTAGTCGGCGGGCGATGATGTTGCGCTGGATCTCGGCGGTGCCGCCGTAGATGGTGGCCGC
>NZ_JRMK01000064.1:0-23682 GCF_000972925.1 Mycobacterium sp. UM_Kg1
CCTGGATCAACTACAAGCGCGACAACGAGATCGCGCCGGTGAACCTGCGCCCGCACCCCTACGAGTTCGCGCTGTACTACGACTGCTGATCTCGGGGCGGTCGTCGGCTGCTTCGGACTGGGCTCGCCTGAGTCGGGGACCTGCGCGACTAAGCTGCAGTGTTGTCGGGCCACCCGGCCGTGCCGCTTGTCGTATGCCTCGAGGAGCCCATGAACGCAGCCGACGACTTCCTGCGAAAGCGGGTGCCGCCGCCACAGCAGCCGCCGCCCTTCGGGCCGGCTCAGCAGCAGCCGCTGCGGCCGCCACCGTTCCCCCAGCCGGGGCCGGTGCTGCGGCCGCAGCCCACCCGCGGCTGGCGGCGTGTGGTGTTGTCGGCGACGCTGGGGCTGATCAACCTGGGCCCCTCGCCGGACGAGCGTGAAGAAGCGGCCTACCAGATGGCCATCCGGTCGATGCCCAACGGCGTCTACAAGGTCGGCGTGCTGGGCAAGGGCGGCGTGGGCAAGACGACCGTGGCCGCCAGCGTCGGGTCGATATTCGCGGCACTGCGCCGGGCGGATCACGTGCTGGCCGTCGACGCCGACACCGCATTCGGTCGGCTCGGCAGCCGCATCGATCCCCGCGCCACCAGTTCCTACTGGGACCTGGCGGCCGATCAGGGCTTACAGTCCTTTGCCGAGATCAGCAGCCGGGTGGGCGCCAACGCGGCGGGGCTGTACGTCCTGGTGGGTGAGCCGGCCGCGGGACGGCGCCGGATCTTGGACGCGGCGTTGTACCGCGAGGCCGCGCTGCGCCTGGACCGGCACTTCACCATCTCGATCGTCGACTGCGGCTCGACCATGGATTCACCGGTGACCCAGGAGGCGCTGCGCGATCTCGACGCACTGATCGTGGTGTCCTCGCCGTGGGCTGACGGCGCCGGCGCCGCCGCCAAGACCATGGAGTGGCTGGCCGACCGTGGCCAGGGCGGGTTGCTGCAGCGCACTGTGGTGGTGCTCAACGACTCCGACGGCCACGCCGACAAGCGCACCCGCGCGGCACTGGTCGCGCAGTTCTTACAGCACGGGCAGGCGGTGGTGGAGGTACCGTTCGACCCGCACCTGCGGCCCGGCGGCGTGATCGACGTGATGACCGAGATGGCGCCGGCCACCCGCCGCCGATTCCTGCAGATCGCGGCGATCCTGGCCCACTACTTCGCGTCCCGCCCGCGAGGCCGGGACGCGAAGCCGGGCCGCCCTCAGAACATGTAGCGCACGACGCTCTCGGCGACGCAGGCCGGCTTGGCGCCGCCTTCGATGGACACCGTCGTCGAGTACGTCACCTGGTGCGCTCCGCCACCGACATCGGTCACCTCGACCACCGAGGTCTGCGCCTGGATCCGGGAGCCCACCGGGACCGGGGCCGGGAAGCGCACCTTGTTCAGCCCGTAGTTGATCGCCAGCTTGACCCCTTCGACGCGGCTGATCTGGTGCATCAGCTGCGGCAGCATGGCCAGCGTCATGTACCCGTGGGCGATGGTGGTTCCGAAGGGCCCGGTGGCCGCCCGCTCGGGATCGACGTGAATCCACTGATGGTCACCGGTCGCGTCGGCGAACAGGTTGACGGCCTCCTGGGTGATGGTCACCCAATCGCTGTGGCCGATCACCTCGCCCTGGCAAGCGGCAAGCTCGTCGATCGATCCGAATGTACGCATCTACCCTGCTTCCTCGTTATTCCGTAGCCACCGCGCCACTTTGGCACAGTTCGTTGATCTCTTCGCCGCTCATTCCCAGCCGGTCGGCAAGCAGCGCGGCGGTGTCGGCGCCCAGCGTGGGTGCCGCGACGGCGGGCGGGTGGGCGCCGTCGATGGACGCCGGCAGCCCCGCCGCCAGGTACTGCCCCACCGATGGCTGATCCAGCGCGGTGAACATCGGGTTGTCGCGCAGGCGCTCGTCGGCCGCCACCTCGGCAAAGCTGCGGTAGCGGTCCCACAACAGCGACGTCTGCGCCAGCGCGGCCTGCACCTGCGCCGCCGGGCGCGCGGCGAACCAGCCGCTGAACAGCCCGGTCAGCAGGTCGCGGTGGCGATAACGCTGGCCTTCGTCACCGAAATCGATACCCCGCGCCTGCGCCAGGGCGGCAATGACTTCCGTCGATCCGGTCAACTCGGCCAGATCGCGGAAGTGCCGGTCGGTCAGCGTCACCACCATGAACGACACGCCGTCGGCGCTGGCGAAACTCTGGCCGTACTGGCCGTAGACGGCGTTGCCGATGCGCTCGCGGCGCGCGCCGTTCACCATGGCCTCGGTGAGGAAGCCCAGGGCGCTGGCGGTGCCCAGGGCGACGTCCTCGAGCGCCAGCCTGATGCGGCAGCCCTCGCCGGTGTGGTCGCGGCGGTGCACCGCAGCAGACACCGCCAGCGCGGCGTGCAGACCGCAGGCGATATCCCAGGCCGGCAGCACGTGGTTGATCGGCGCGGCGTAGTCGCTGGGCCCGGTGACCAACGGAAAGCCGACACCCGCGTTGATCGTGTAGTCGACCGCTGTCGAGCCGTCGGCGCGTCCGAGCACCTCGAGATGGATCAGATCGGGGCGCTCGTCCACCAGAGTTTCGTAGGAAAGCCATTGGCGGCCAGTCATATTCGTCAGCAGCACACCGCAGTCGGCGATCAGGCGCTGCACCACACGCTGGCCCGCCGGCGCGCGCAGATCGGCAACCACCGAGCGCTTTCCCTTGTTCAGGCCCGTCCAATAGATCGAGTTGCCGTCGTCGGTGACCGGCCAGCGCCGGTAGTCGGCCGCACCGCCGATCGGATCGATGCGCACCACGTCGCAGCCCAGCTGAGCCAGCGTCATTCCGGCCAGCGGCACGGCGACGAAGCTGCCGATCTCGATCACCCGCACCCCGGCCAATGGGCCCGCGGCGTTCCCAGCACTGGCCTGCATGACCCGCCTCTCCGTCGGTGATTACGTCGACTATATGCCTACCCGAATGTCGGTCCCGTGCGGTGCGAGTCCGCTCCGAATCTCAATCGTTGCCGAACCGCGATATGAAATCCCGTGGCGGCGAACGGGACACGGCACCGGCTCGTGTTTGACTCCGTGCACAAGGGCTAGACAGCACGACATTGGGATGGGAATACAGCTATGAACAGCGTTGAGAAGTTGCGTCACGCGGCGAGCCGGCTACCGCGCCGGCTGATGGTCGCGGCGGTGGGGGCCGCGCTACTGAGCGGCCTCGTCGGCGTTGTCGGTGGTTCGGGCAACGCGTCGGCGTTCTCCCGCCCCGGCCTGCCGGTGGAATACCTGCAGGTGCCCTCGCCGTCGATGGGCCGCGACATCAAGGTGCAGTTCCAGCCGGGGGGTGCCCACGCGGTGTACCTGCTCGACGGGCTGCGCGCCCAGGATGACTTCAACGGCTGGGACATCAACACCCCGGCTTTCGAGGAGTACTACCAGTCCGGTTTGTCGGTGATCATGCCGGTCGGCGGGCAGTCCAGCTTCTACTCGGACTGGTACCAGCCGTCGCAGGGCAACGGGCAGAACTACACCTACAAGTGGGAGACCTTCCTGACCCGGGAGCTGCCCACCTGGCTGCAGGCCAACAAGAGCGTGTCGCCCTACGGCAACGCCGTGGTGGGGCTGTCCATGGCAGGCGGTTCAGCGCTGGTCCTGGCGTCCTACTACCCGCAGCAGTTCCCTTATGCAGCAGCGCTTTCGGGTTTCCTGAACCCGTCGGAGGGCTGGTGGCCGACGCTGATCGGGCTGGCGATGAACGATGCCGGCGGTTTCAACGCCAACAGCATGTGGGGTCCGTCGTCCGACCCTGCCTGGCGGCGTAACGACGCCATGGTGCAGATCCCGCGGCTGGTGGCCAACCGCACCCGGATCTGGGTCTACTGCGGCAACGGCACACCGAGCGACCTCGGCGGCAACAACCTGCCCGCCAAGTTCCTGGAGAGCCTGACGCTGCGCACCAACCAGCAGTTCCAGCAGAACTACGCGGCGGCCGGCGGCAACAACGGCGTGTTCAACTTCCCGGCCAACGGCACGCACGACTGGCCGTACTGGAACGAGCAGCTGGTCGCGATGAAGCCGGACATCCAGCGCACCCTCGGGGTCGGCGTCGACCCCACCTGATCGATCCCCATCCCGTCGGCAGCAGTGCGAACCAGCACTGCTGCCGACGTGTATGTGGGGTCAGTACAGACCAACGGCAGCAGTGTCCACGACACCGGGCAAGCCCTGCAGCGCGTTGCACGAGACCGGCTACCGCCGGGGTGTCGGCGCTCTCCGGTCCCGTTGCGCGTGTGCGGTCTTCCGTGACCGGGGCGAGCGGTCAGCGCCAGAGTCCGCGACGGTCGACGTAGCGGTGGCTGTACCAGGTTGCCATCAGACAGACGAAGGTGGCGGTGGCCAACATCCAGGTACCACCGACGAAGATGCTGATGACGCCACCGACTGCCGCCCCGGACATATAGCCGAACAGCAGCATGAAATGGCCCAGCCAGTCGTGCACCGTGCCGCCACTGATGTGGCGCTCGATGCCCTGGCCGAGCTTCACCACCGTTCCGGTCACGTAGCTCAACGGGATCGACACTTCGCCGTCGCGGACGAATGTGGTGTTCAGCGCGCCCACCCCGAACGCCACCAGCAGGATCGGCAGCAGCGGCACCGGCAGCGCCGGCCCGCCCTCGATCCAGTCGGTCACGGTCGCGGCCAGCAGCGACGCCCCGGTCAGCCGCAGCGCGCCGTGCGGCCGGCTACGCCAGACATGGCGATGGCACAGGGAGGCGACCACCACCCCGGAGATGAAGGACACCAACAGGGCCGCAGCCGAAATCGACATCCACTGGCTGTCGGTGAACACCCCGAGCACCGCCCGCCCGGCGTTGCCGGTCATGAAGGTGACGAAGTAGCCCTCGGAATGGGTGAAGGCCGTGGCGGCCAGTACCCCGGCCAGGCCAGCCAGCACCCAGGACAGCCGTGCTTCGCTGTTGTAACGCTTAGAGATCACGCGGGCCTATGGCGTCAGCCGACCGGGCCCGGAACCAGCGTGACGGTGGCAGTGTGCTCGCCGCCGCCCGGATTCCGCCACGTCAGTGTGACGGTGTCACCGGGGTGACGCTGGTCCAGTACATCGGTCAGGTCAGTGGGCGAGTTGACGGGCCGGCCGTCGACCGAGGTGATGACGTCGTCGCGGGCGATGCCGGTGGCCGCCGCGGGGGTGCCGTCGAGCACCTGGGCCACCCGCGCGCCGCCGTTGCTGTCGACCACCCCGACGCCCATGAACGCCGTCTCCCCGATGTGCACGGTGGCCGACGGGATACCTGCCCGGATCTGGTTGGCGATGGCCATCGCCTGGTCGATCGGAATCGCGTAGCCCTCACCGCCCGGCTGGGCGAACTTGTAGTTGTCCGAGGCCGCGGTGTTCATCCCGATCCCCTCGCCGGCGGCGTTCACCATCGGCCCGCCGGAGTCGCCGGGCCGAATCGCCGTGTCCGCCTTGATCATGTTGGTCAGGGTCTCGGTGCTACCGGTGAGCTCGTCGGCCGCCGAGACGGTCTGGTTCAGGCCGATCACCCGGCCGGGTACCGCGCTGGGAGTGCCGCCGTGGCCGCCGGCGTTGCCCATCGCGACCACCGGGTCACCGATGGCGACCCGCGATGAGTTGCCGATGTTGGCCGCGGGCAGACCCCCGGCACCGCGCAGCTGCAGCACCGCCACGTCGTGGCTGCGGTCGAAGCCGAGCACGTCGACGTCATAGGCCTGGCCGTTGGCCACCGAGACCGCCGTGAGGCTGGTGGCACCGGCGATCACGTGGTTGTTGGTCAGGACCACACCGTTCGGGTCCAAAACGATGCCCGTCCCGGCGCCGACGGCGCTCTGGTAGCCCATCTGCGCGTCGATGTTCACCACTGCGGGACCGACCTGCGCAACCATCGCCGACGGGTCGAGCGGAAAAGCAGGCAAGCTGGGTACGGCCCCAACCGGCGCGGCGACCAGCCCCGCGGTGGCGATTGCGGCAGATATCACGCTGAGCAGCCGCCAACGGTCCGGGCGATGCGCTCTGCTCATACGTCATACCTCCTGCGGTTGGGCCGTGGTCGAGGCAGCTCGGACCCGGCACGTCTTCGGGATGTCGCACACGCTGTACTCGCTAAACAAGAATGCCAAGCTTACCGGAACCGCCGATCCGGCTGGCAAACGCTACTCATCAGCTCGGCAAACGAGGCCGGTCCGCAGCCCTTGTGCTCAGCGCCCGTTGAGGGAAGGCTGAACTGCGGAGGAGGCTGCCATGGCAGACAAGACCGGGACGTCACGGGGTACGAGCGCCGCCCCGACTGCGGCCACTCCGGCCGCCATTCGCAATGTCGCCCTGGTCGGTCCGCCCGGTTCGGGCAAAACCACGTTGGCGGAGGCAATGCTGGTGTCCGCCGGGATGCTGCCGCGGGCGGGTTGCATTGCCGAGGGCACCACGGTCTGCGACTACGACGAGTCGGAACTTCGGCAGCAGCGATCGGTCGCGGTCGCCTGCGCCTCACTGGCCCACGACGGCGTCAAGGTGAACCTGATCGACACCCCGGGTTATGCCGATTTCCTCGGCGACCTGCGGGCCGGGTTGCGGGCCGCCGACTGTGCGCTGTTTGTGATCGCCGCCAACGACCACCTCGATGACACGGCCGCCGCACTGTGGCGCGAGTGCGGCCGGGCGGCGATGCCCCGCGCCGTGGTGGTGACCAAGCTGGACCACCCGCGGGCCGACTTCGCCGGGCACCTCCAAGCCGCCCGCACCGCCTTCGGTCACGAGGTGCTGCCCCTGTATGTGCCCGGGCCGGCGGACGGCTCCGGAGTGATCGGACTGCTGGCCGCCGACACCTGTCCGGTACCCGACGCCGAGGACCAGCGCAGCGCGCTGATTGAGGCGATCATCGAGGCATCCGAGGACGAGTCGCTGTTGGACCGTTATCTGGCCGGCGAGCCGATCGACCCCGCGGTACTGGCCGACGACCTGCATCGGGCGGTGGCGCGTGGGTCGTTCTTCCCGGTCATCCCGGTGTGCGCCAACACCGGTGCCGGCATAGGTGAACTGCTCAACGTCGTCACGACCGGCTTCCCCGCGCCTGCGGAGCATCTGCTGCCGGAGGTGTACAGCCCCAGCGGCGTGGCACGCACCGGGCTCAGCTGCGATCCGGACGGTCCGCTGGTGGCCGAAGTCGTCCGGACCACCTCGGATCCCTACCTCGGGCGGATCAGCCTGGTCCGGGTGTTCTCGGGAACCATCCAGCAGGACAGCGGGATTCACGTCAGCGGTCATTGCGCCGGATTCTTCGGCGACGCCACCGGCCGTGCCGATCACGACGAAGACGATCGGATCGGGACGCTGGCGTTTCCGTTCGGCAGGCAACAGCGCCCCGCCACCGTCGCGATCGCCGGGGACATCTGTACCGTCGGCCGGCTCAGCCATGCCGAGACCGGCGACACCCTGTCCGGCAAGGACGAACCTCTGGTGTGCAAACCCTGGCCGGTACCGCATCCGCTGCTTCCCGTCGCCGTCATGCCGCACACCAAGTCCGACGAGGAGAAACTGGCCGTGGGATTGGCCCGGCTGGCCGCCGAGGATACGAGCCTGCGCATCGAGCGGAATCCGGAGACTCATCAGACCGTGCTGTGGTGCATGGGTGAAGCGCACTCGGGCATCGTCCTGGACGCGCTGGCCCATCGCTACGCGGTATCAGTGGACACGGTTGCGCTGCGGGTGGCACTGCGGGAAACGTTCTGCGCCAAGGCCAAAGGCCATGGCCGGCACGTCAAACAGTCCGGCGGCCACGGCCAGTACGCCATTTGCGATATCGAAGTCGAGCCATTGGCGCCGGGCAGCGGCTTCGAATTCGTCGACCGCGTGGTCGGCGGTGCCGTGCCCCGCCACTTCATCCCGAGCGTGGCCAAGGGCGTCCGCGCGCAGATGGAGCGTGGCCTGACCACCGACACCGGTGGCTATCCGGTGGTCGACATCCGGGTCACCCTGGTCGACGGTAAGGCGCACAGTGTCGACTCCTCCGATGTCGCGTTCCAGCTGGCCGGTGCCGCCGCCCTGCGCGACGCCGCCGCGCCCGGCGCGGTGCGTCTGCTCGAGCCTCTCGACGCTGTCAACGTGCGGATTCCCGACGACCTGGTGGGCGCGGTGCTGGGCGATCTGTCCGCCCGCCGCGCACGGGTGCTCGGCACCGATACGGTCGGCACCGGCCGCAGCTGCGTGAAGGCCGAAGTACCCCAGATCGAGCTCATCCGGTACGCGGTCGACTTACGCTCGTTGACGCATGGTGCCGGTTCGTTCACCCGCGAGTTCGCCCGCTACGAACCGCTGCCGGAATCGGCGGCGGCCCACGCCGCCCGCACCGCCTGACCGCCGGACCGAGAGGATGCCGATGTCGACGATCGCCGGGTTGCCCGCGCACCTGCTGTTGCTGCACGTGGTGGTGGCGCTGGTGCCGATCACCGCCGTACTGCTGATCGTGTGCGCGTTGTGGCCGGCGGCCAGGCGGCGGCTGGTCTGGCTGCTGGTGGTCTTTTCCGCGATCACGCTGCTGGTGACTCCGCTGACGGTGTCGGCCGGCGAATGGCTGGCCGACACCGGCAAGTTCGCCGGCTCCCCCGAGCTGGACGCGCACATGGCCGCCGGGGGTTACGGCCTCTACATGGCCGTGGGCCTGGCGATCGCCACGGCACTGCTCGCCGGCCTGCACGTAGCACTGTCCCGCGGCGGTAAAGTCGGCCCGCTGATACGGGCCGGGGTCGTGGCCGTGGTGATCGCGCTGGCCGGCGGGTCGATGTTGGCGATCCACAACATCGGCTCGACGGGGACCGAGGCGGCCTGGGGAGACCTCCTCACCGCGTCGGATTCCGACTGACCCTGCACTGACCGCGCCGCAGTTGGCACAATGGACGCCATGCGCAATGTGTGGCGGGGAATCGTGGCGATTGCCGGGTCGGTGGGCCTGGTGTTCGGATCTTTGGGGGCAGCATCCGGCGTCAGCCAGGCCGCTCTGACGTCGCCGGCGAGCGGGCCGGCCGTCGCCGCGATCGAGCCCGCCGCCGGCTCGGTCGTCGGGGTGGCCTACCCGGTGATCGTGACGTTCGCCGGACCGGTCCGCGACCGGGCGGCCGCGGAACGGGGCATCCGGATCGACACCCCGAGCATGCCGGTCGGCCATTTCGAGTGGACGGACAGCGACGTCGTGCAGTGGGTCCCCGACAGCTATTGGGCGCCGCACAGCAAGATCAGCGTCGACGCCCACGGGATGTCGACCGGCTTCGAGACCGGCGACGCGGTGGTGGGGCTCGCCGACATCTCCGACCACACCTTCACCGTCAGCATCAACGGCGATGTCCAGCGGATCATGGCCGCATCGATGGGCAAGCCGAAGCGTCCCACCCCGACCGGCTCGTTCACCGCGCTGTCGAAAGAGCGCACCATCAAGTTCGATTCACGCACCATCGGCATTCCACTCAATGACCCCGAGGGCTATCTCATCAACGGCGAGTACGCAGTTCGGGTGACGTGGAGCGGCGTATACGTGCATTCCGCTCCGTGGTCGGTGGGTTCGCAGGGATACTCCAACGTCAGCCACGGCTGCATCAACCTCAGCCCCGACGACGCCGCGTGGTACTTCAACACGGTCCGTCTCGGCGACCCGATCATCGTCCAGGCCTAGCCGACCACAAACGCGACGCAACTGCGGTGGGCAAGTGCCCCGTTGCGTCGCGTTTGCGCTCGGCTCGCCTCGGGCCTCAGCAGGCGCCGAGCACCGCGGTGGGCATGTGTGCGACGTAGCGCTCGGCGCGCTGGTCGCGGCCCATCTCACGGCGAGCGGCCAGGTGCCGACGCAGCCGGTTGGGCCGACGGCTACCCCCCGAACGCGCGGTCGAGCCGTCGAGAGCAAGAACACCGATGATAAAGGGACCCATGATTTTCTCCTGCCGGGAAAGTCACCGGCCGGCCCAATCGCCAGGGTTTGGCGGAACTGAGAGTCAGACCGCAGCGCAGGCGCCGGAGCCGGTGAGGAACAGATCGGTCATCGAACACGGATACGGATGTGGACCGTCACTAGAACTCACTTCGCCCTCACCTCCTTCCGGCCAGGACACACGGGCATGTCGGGGCAATTCCCACCATGGTCGCATCGAAACACCGGACCGTCAAACGCAAATGGGCTGCGGCGACCTCGGACGCTCTACCGATGCCGCCTGGCGGTTACCCGAAACCCCTTTGCGGTAAGCGTTATTCGCGCGTTTCCCTCACAGCAGGCCGAGCAGTTGCAGATCCGTGGCGTACTTGACGATCACTGCCGGGGTCACGTGCGGGATGTCGGCATGCTCGGGATCCGGCCCGATTCCGGCGGACTGGACCGCAGCCCGGAATCTGTCCGTCGGCGCAATCGACCCGCAGATCGGTGGCTGCGGCTTCTGATAGTTGTGCAGCAGCGGCAGCAGTGACGCCTGGCGCTGGTGTTCGGGCAGCGCCCGCAGCGTGGTCTCGAACCGCTGCAGCCAGTCGCCGTAGTCGGCGATCCGCCGGATCGGGTAGCCGGCCTCGATGAGCCAGTCGACGAACTCATCCATGCCCAGCCCGTCGTCGTAGGGGTTCATCACGTGGTAGGTGGCGTAGCCCCCGCCGGCCGCCGCGGCCAGGGTTGTGGACGCCTCGGCGATGAACTCCACCGGCAGGCCGTCGTAGTGGGCGCGCTGCCGGTGGCCGTCGTGACTCAACTCGTAGAAGGATCCGGGCGCCACCCCGGTGGCCACCAGGCTGAACATCATCCGGGTGAACATGTCGGGCAGGTTGAGCTGGCCGGCGTAGCTGGTGTCGGCCAGGATCATGTCGCAGCGGAACACCGCCACCGGCAGGCCGCACAGGTCGTTGGCCTCGCGCAGCAGCACCTCGCCGGCCCACTTGCTGGTGCCGTACCCGTTGGCGTAGGCGTCGTTGATCGCCCGGACCGGACTCATCACGCGCACGTCGGCGTCTTCGGTGAAAGCGCCCAGCGGGACCTGGTCTCCGACAGCGATCGTGGAGAAATAGGTGAAGGGCTTGATCTTGCCGGTGAGCGCGAGCCGGATGAGCTCCGCGGTGCCAAGCGCGTTCGGCCCGAACAGCTCGCTGTAGGGCAGCACGTGGTTGACCAAGGCGGCCGGGTCGACGATGACATCGACCGTGTCCGCCAGGCGCTGCCAAACGTCGTGCTCCAGGCCGAGATTGGCCTCACCCTTGTCCCCGGCGACAACCTCCAGATGCCCGTCGGCCAACTCTGTGTAGCTGGCCAGCAACTGCTCGTCTCCGCTGTCGAAAACGCTGTCGAGGCGGCGGCGGGCTTCCCGGTCGGACTTCGCCCGCACCAGGCAGATCAGCTTGCCGCCCACGGGCGCCAACCGGTGCAGCCACTGCAGCGCCAGGTAGCGGCCGAGGAAGCCGGTCGCACCGGTCAACAGCACGGTGCGCACCTCTTCGGACGGTCCCGGCAGCGACGCCGCCGCGGCCAGCGTGGCCTCACCGAGGAATTTGTCCAGGGTCAGGTCGGCTGCGGCCACATGGTCGGCGTCACGACCGTGCACCGAAGCAAACGTCGGCCGCTTGGCACCGGCCTGCTCGGCACTGCGCTGGGAGTCGATGTAGTCGGCTATTGCCGCCAGATCGTTTGCCGGACTGACGATTACGCTGACCGGTACGTCGACGTCGAAGATGTCCCGCAATAGATTTCCGAACGTCAGAGCGGACAGTGAGTCGCCACCCAGGTCGGTGAAGTGCACATCGGGCGCCAGGTCGCCGGCGGCGGCTCCCAACAACGCCGCAGCGGCCCGCGCGACGGTCTCGAGCACCGGCCGCTGCGCGCCGTGGTGGCGCAGGTCGCTCAGCTCATCGGCCTGTCCCGCGGCCAGTTCCGCGTAGCGACGTTCCAGGCGCGGGCCGTATTGCGCCTTCAGCTTGGGCCAGGCCAGTTTGCGGATCCCGGTCAGCAGTCCGTTCTCGAGCGTGAACGGCTCGGTCTCGATGAGGAAGTCACGGGGCACCTCATAGGACTGCAAGTCGGCGTCTTTTGCCACCTGCTGCAGCGACTCGCCGATCGCCGCCTTCAGGTCGGCCTCGGAGTCGAAGCGCGCCTGGGCCTGCGGGGTGGGGACCACCACGGACAGCAGGTAGGGCTGTGCGCTGTTGCCGTAGACGTAGATCTGGCTGACCAGCGGGCTGTTGCCGAAAACGGCCTCCAGCTTCGCCAGGGTGACGAATTCGCCCTGCGCAAGCTTGAGCACGTTGTTGCGGCGGTCGACGTAGACCAGCCGGTCGGGCGCGACCTCGGCGACCACGTCGCCGGTCCGGTAGTAGCCGTCGGCGTCGAAGACGTCGGCCGTCACGTCGGGCCGCTTGTAGTAGCCGGGGAACAGGTTCTCGGTCTTGAGCAGCAGCTCGCCGCGCGGGTGCGGGGTGTCGGTGCCGAAGTAGCCCAGTTCCGGCACGTCGACCAGTTTGTAGTCGATAACCGGAGGACGCCGCACCGCACCGTCCGTCAGCACCATGCCCGCCTCGGTGGACCCGTAGCCGTTGGTGACGTGCAGTTCGGTCAGCTCATCGACCCAGGACCGCAGTTCGTCGGAGATCGGCGCGGAGCCGGTCATCGCGCAGATGCACCGCCCGCCGAGCAGCTCTGCCCGCATCTGCGCGAGGACCCACGCTTCGGCATCCGCCCGCGCCGCGCCGACGCCGTCGACTTCGCTGCGGTAGTGCTGGTAGAGCATCTCCCAGATTCGGGGCACGAAGTTCAGCTCGGTCGGCCGCACCAACGCGAGGTCTTCGAGGAACGTGGACAGATCGCTGCGTGCGCTGAAGTAGGCGGTTCCGCCGTTGCCCAGGGTGCCGTACAAGATGCCGCGCCCCATGATGTGGCTCATCGGCATGAAGTTCAGGGTGATCGAGACAGCGGTCGGGCCGAACCAGTTATTGGCCGACCGCACCCACATCCGGGTCACGTTGCGCTCCGGGTACATCGCGCCCTTGGGGGCTCCGGTGCTGCCGGAGGTGTAGACCAACAGGGCCAGCCGGTCGGGCTCGCCGCCGAAGTCGCTGGGCAGCGACAAGGACCGGCCGCGGGTCAGCAGGTCGCCCAGCGGCTCGACCACCACCTCGTAGCCCGTCAGGCGTGCCCGCGCCGCGGCCAGCGCGTCGCGGTGGTCGTCGAGCTGTTCGTGGTAGTCGAAGACCACCAGCCGGGTGGGGACCGGCCCGGTCAGGGCCAGCGCGACCGCGTCATCCAGCGAGTCGACACTGGCGGCGATGACACGGGGCTCGGTCTCGGCGGCGATGGGCACCAGAGCACCGAGGGCAGCCGACGTCTGCAGCGGCACTGAGACCGCACCGATCATGGCCACCGCCACATCGATGATGGTGTAGTCGACGCTGGTGAAGCCCAGGATCGCGACCCGGTCACCGGGGCGCACAGCGCCGGCGGCCAGGGCGGCCGCCGCAGCGCGGACCCGCTGCCCCAGTTCGCCGTAGGTGATGGTGTCGTAACGCGGAAGCAGCGCGGCGGTGGTGCGCCCGGTGGCGGGATCGGTGACGTAGTCGACGGCGCGTTGCCCCAGCGCGGGACGCTCGGCGTAGCCGTCGAAGACGGACTGGATCACCTGCGCCAACCGCGGCTGACGTTCGAGCTCGGCGGCGACGGCCGGGTCGGGTCGGGCGGCGGCGAATTGCGGGTCGGTGGCGACCAACTCGGCAATGCGGCGGGTGAGGCGCTCCTCGGATTCGATGAAAGTGGACATGGTCAAACCTCTAATGGGATATCGCGTGAAATTGCTTTATGACGTGCGCGGGCACGATCCGCACCCACACAACTACGTTAGCAAAACTAAGTTAATGGATAATCCCCGCGCGGGTGTGACGTTGCCCTCACGCCCCGACAGCTAACTCAGCGACTCTTCCAGCCACGGGAGCAGCCACTTGACCCCCTCGGGCGTCAGGTGAATGCCGTCGCTGCGCACCTTGATGCCGTCCACCTTGGCGGTGTAGGTGCCCGCCGGTCCGAGCTTCTTGTTCAGGTCGATCACCGTCACAGCCGCACGGCCGGCGACCTCCCGGCGCAGCAACGCGTTCCAGCGATCGACACGCTCAGGTTTGTCCTCGGGCCACAGACCGCCGTCGGGCCGCTCGCCATACCGGCTGTAGGGCACGGTGGTGACGACCACCCTGCTGCCGGCCGATTCCAGTACGTCCAGGGCGCGGCGCAGCTCGGCGGTCAGGTAGGCGTCGAAAGTCGGGTCCCCGATGTGCGACCACCGGCCCTCATTGACGCGATCCACGGTCTCCCAGCGTCCGACGAACAACAGCACGACATCGGGCCGGTCGGCCTTGACCTGCCGCGCCCAGCGCGCCGGCCAGCCGTCGCACTCGGAGCCCTGATCGATGGTCTTGCCGGCCCAGCGGTAGGGGCCGGCTCGCACGATGCTGCACCCGACGACGGTGTGATCGATGAAGTGGTAGCCGGGAGTTTCGGGCAGATAGTGCATCAGGGTCCAGCCGATCGAATCGCCGAACACCGACACGGTGCGAGGGCGGTGGGGATCGTGCCGCACCGCCTGCGGGGGCGGCAGCCGGCGTGCCGGTGGCGATGGTGACACCGCGGCGGCGGCGGCCACGTCCGGCGTCAGGCCGTTCTCGGCCCGGGGCCGCTCGACGACGGGCACCACCAGCAGCGTGACGGCAACGGCGCTGCCGCTGACCGCCGCCCCCAGCGGTAGCAGCGACACCCGCGCCGGCCGCCAGCGGCGGATCGGCTCCTCGATGACCCACCACGACACCGCCGCCAGCAGCAGGGTGGCCGCGCACCGCACGCCGAACAGCGCCCAGCCCGACCAGCCGGTGCGCTCACCGTTGAGGACCAGGAAGACCGGCCAGTGCCACAGGTAGACGCCGTAGGAGATGGTCCCCAGCCACACCAGCGGGGACCAGGCCAGCGCCCGGGCGACCAGGCCGCTCTGGTGCAGCGCCACCGGGGCGATCACGGCTATCGCGGCGACGGCCACCAGCGTGAGCAGGCCACCGCGGAACTCCTCGACACTGCCGGTCGCACGGTGCGCCGCCATTGCCAGCACCGCCAGCCCGGCCAGCGGCAGCAGCCGGGCAACCCACAGCGCGCGCCGGGTGCGCACCACCGACCAGCCGGCCGTCAGCGCCGGCCAGTCTGCCACCAGCAGGGCCGCGGCGGCGGCGCCGATCAGCAGCGCCTGCGCCCGGGTGTCGGTGCCGAAGTAGACGCGGTCGCGGGCGTCCCCGTACGCCGGGGAGGCCAGCACCTCGGCCAGCGTCGCCGAAGCCGCCGCACCCGCGCTGGCAAGCAGGAAAACGGTCAGCCGCACGCCGCCGACCGTGGCCCAGCCGCCACGGCGCCGGGCGTGGGCGCCCCACGCGACGGCGATCGCGATCAGCAGCAGTGGCCACAGGAAGTAGTACTGCTCCTCGACGCCGAGTGACCAGGTGTGCTGCAGCGGCGAGGCGGTGCCGGCTTCGGTGAAGTAGTCGGTGTGCTGGGCCACGAATCGCCAGTTCGCCACCCAGAAGAAGGCGGCGATCGCATCCTCCCGCAGTCCCGCCACGGCCTGCTGGGGCAGTAGTTCGTGGGCTATCGCGACGGTCAGCACCATGAGCACCAGCGCCGGCAGCAGTCGGCGGATACGCCGGATCCAGAATCCGGCGAGATCGATCCGGCCGGTCCGCCCCAGTTCGTCGATGAGCAGCGACGTGATGAGGAACCCGCTCAGCACGAAGAACAGGTCCACGCCGATGAATCCGCCTGACAGCCCGGGAATGCCGCCGTGGTCGGCCAGCACCAGCGCCACAGCCAGGGCACGCAGTCCGTCCAGGGCGTGGATGCCCGGTCGTCGCCCCTCTCGGCGCATCCGGTCTGCGGCGCGCGCGGTCGCCAACCGGGCGGCCCGCGGGGCCGGCGCAACCCAGCGGGATCTGCCCGAGGTGCGCATCGAGGTGGCCCTGCGAGTCCGGCTCCCGGCCGGTCGACTCATGTCAGGGTGGTCGCCGTGGGCGCCGATTGGTCGATCCTCTCGCTGGTGGACCACCGAAATCTTAGGGGCGACCGGGGGCCTGCAGCGGATGACACGCTCGTGATCAGGAGACCAATTCGGCAGTGCGCCACCAGATCAGCGCGACGAACAGTGCCAGCAGCGCAAGACCGGCCGCCGCCTGGATCCGGGGGCGGTGCGCCGTCGGGGGGTAGGCATAGGCACACGCGATCACCAGCCCGGTGATCAGACCGCCGACGTGCCCCTGCCAGCTGATCCTGGGCACGGTGAAGGTGAAGACCAGGTTGATGACGATCAGTGCGCCGATCCAGCCGACGTCGACATTCAGCCGCCGTCCGATGATCAGCGCGGCGCCGAACAGCCCGAAGATGGCACCCGAGGCGCCGGCGGTGGCGGAGGTCAGCGGCGCCAACAGGTAGACCGTCACCGAACCTCCCAGTGCGCTGAGCAGGTACAGCGCGAGGTAGCGCGCACGGCCCAGGCTGCCTTCGAGTGCGGGACCCACCACATAGAGCGCCCACATGTTCAGCAGCAGATGCATGGCGCCGTAATGAAGGAACGCCGAGGTCAGCAGTCGGTAGGTCTGCCCCTCGGCCACCGCCGGGGGCCAGAGCACGAGTTCGGACTCGAACTGCTGCGACGACAGTTGCCCGACGAAGGCCAGCACGCTCAACGCGATCAGCGCGTAGGTGGCCACCGGCGTGTTGGTGACGGCGCGCGCCAGCGAGTTCGCCCGGCGCACCGTGCCGCCACCCGCGTGCGCGCAATCCACACAGTGTTGGCCGACGGCGGCGCCCCGCATGCACTCGCCGCAGATGGGGCGCTCGCACCTGGTGCAGCGCAGCGCGGTGGCCCGATCGGGGTGCCGGTAGCAGACGGTCATGGTTACACCTTGTCAGAGCGCTGACGGTAGATTTCACGCTGTGCCGTCTCCCGCTCCGCGCCGAGCATTCAATGACGCCGTGACCCGGTTCTGGAGCTTTGCCGCTCCGGCCTACGACGCCGGGTTCCTGCAGCGTTGGGTCTACCGTCCCGCGCAGGACGAGCTGATCGCCGCGCTGCGGTCCCACCGGCCGGACCGGGTGGCCGACATCGCCTGCGGCACCGGCATCCTGGCCGACCGCATCGAACGCGAACTGTCCCCGGCGGCGGTCTATGGCGTGGACATGTCCGAGGGCATGCTCAAGGAGGCTTCCCGCCGGTCATCGCGGGTGCAGTGGTTGACCGGTCCGGCAGAACAGTTGCCGTTCGATGACGGGTCGCTTGATGCGGTGGTCACCAGCTCGGCGTTCCACTTCTTCAATCAGCCGGCCGCCGTACGCGAGTTCTACCGGGTACTGGCGCCGGGCGGGATGGCGGCGGTCACCGGGATGAGTCCCCGGCTGCCCGATCCCCTCGAACGGCTGTCGGGCCTTCGCTGGAACCCGGCGAAACAGCCGACCCCCAGCGAGATGAGCACGCTGTTCACCGATGCCGGCTTCACCGTCACCGACCAGCATCGGGTGGCACGTCCCGCCTGGACGCTGGTGGTGTCGGATCTGATCACCGTCGGGGTGAAGCGCCAGCCGTAACCGGCAGGCCGGGCCGCCCGCGATCGGGTCGCGGTACCTTCGTTAGGTATGAGAGCGCTCCATCTGGCCGCGGCGGCGGCGATCGCGCTGGCTGCCTGCGGGCCGGCCGCCGGGGTCGCGGGGGCTGATCCGACCCCTGCTCCCCCACCGGCGCCCAAGCAGGTGATCGACGGCGACGGCACCTTCGCCGTCGGCACCGACATTGCGCCGGGCACCTACCGTTCGGACGGGCCGCGTGACGGCCAAGCCTGCTACTGGCGCCGGATCAGCGGCGGGAAGACCCTCGACAGCGCCATGACCAAGAAACCGCAGGTCGTGCTGATCGAGCCGAGCGACACCGCATTCCGAACGGATCGCTGCCAGACCTGGCAGCTGGCTCAGTGCCCGCCGACCTGCGCGCCGGCGCCGCAGCCCGCCGGCCTGCCCGACGTGCTCAAAGGATTCGTGCCGCAGGCACGGCCACCGGCCTCCAGCGGCGGTTAGCGCGCGCCGCGGCTCAGACGCGTTCGGCTTCGGCCAGCTGCAGGGTCGCGCTGTCGACCAGCGTCGCGATCACGTCGTCGGTGCTGAAGTCATTGAGCCACAGGCTCGGCGCGTCGCTGCGGTGCAGCATCGCCACGCCGTGCAGCGCCACGGACAACGCGGCGGCGATCCGGTCGCAATCGCTGTCGGAGGCATCGGATCCCTGCCCCCGGCAGGCCAGCAGTCCTCTGGTCACCACCGCCAGCGCCCGCCGGGCAGCCGGAGGGATCTGACCCTTCTGGGTCATCAGGGTGTAGCGCAGCGGATGCCGCTTGGCGAAGGCCACATAGATCCGGCAACCGATGAGCAGGCATTCACGGGGACTGGTGGCGTACTGCACGTATTCGGCGATCTCGTCGGAGACCTGGATCCAGCTCGACTCGGCGACGGCCTCGAGCACCCGCTCCAGGTCGGCGAAGTGCGCATACACCGATGGAGCGGCGATACCGGCCTCCCGGGCGATACGGCGCAGTGAGACCTCGGCCTCACTCTCGGCGCCATCGATGACCCGCACGGCCGCGGCCAGGATCTCGTCGCGCAGCAGCGCGCCGTGACCTCGCAAATTGCGCCGGCGTGGGGGAGGGGGCACGGGGTGATCCTAACGGCCTGTTAGTTGTCCCCACTTGGGTTCTGAATAACATCTTCTGTTGTATGTGTTAGCTGACACCTATCCTAACGACAGTTTCTTTACAGTTGTAAGCTCATAATTCGCGCCAAAAGGGCGGTGTACCGGTCTAAATCTTATTCCTGTGCCAACGCTCCCTTATTTTTCTTAAATTAACGGGTAGGGTGAAGCGCGTCGGCCGCCAGCCGCCCCAACTCGCCAGGAGGTTCTGTGATGCTTGACGCCATCTACCGCGCCACTCGGGTCCGGATCAGCGAACTGGCCGAGGGGCTCAGCGAGAGTCAGCTACGGCAGCCGGTTCCGGCGACGCCCGGATGGTCGGTGCATGAGGTGTTGGCTCACCTGACCGGTGGCGCCGCGGATGCCCGGGCCCAGCGACTCGACGGGGCGCCGGGTCCGTCCTGGACTGAGCGGCACGTCGCCGAGCGCCGCGACCGTACGGTCGGCGAGCTGCTCACGGAGTGGGAACTCGCCGCCCCGGCGGTGGAGGGAAGCCTGCCCGAACGGTTCGCCGGGCCCAACCTGGCCGCGGATGCGATCTGTCATGAGGGCGATCTGCATGAGGCGCTCGGCCTGGGCCGCGTCGATCGTGAGCATTGGCAGCCCTTCCTGGACGCCATGGGCCACCTGCCCGGCCGGAGGCTTCCGGAAGCCGAAAGCCTGGTGATCACCGACGAGCTGGGCCGGGAATGGCGGTGCGGATCCGGCGACACCGTCACCGAATTGCGCGCCGACGGCTATGAGCTGTTGCGTGGACTGTTGAGCAGACGCTCCCGCCGTCAGATCGCCGGGTGGGACTGGTCCCCCTCGCCGTCTCCCCAACTGGTGGACGGCTTCGGGGTTTTCGGCCACCGCGACGACGACCAGCCGATCCCGGGCCGCTGACGTCAGAGGCCGCAGGACGCCAGCCGCGGCACAGAGAACGCCACCGATCCGACCCCGCCGTTGACGGCTCCGTTGTTGGCGAGTTGCATCGTCGTCACGTAGGTACAGGTTTGAATCTCGGTGGATGAATTCAGGTAGACCACGTTGTAGGTGTAGGCGAACGTACGGACCAACTGCTTGGCATCCCAGGGCACATCCAGCACGAAACCGAGCGTTGAGTCCATAGTCCGGATCCAGATTGCCCGCTCGCCGTTCTCACCGATCGACGGCACCACCGAAAACGGGGAACCGTCCGGCCTGGTGCCGGCCACGCTGAGGCTGTCGATGCGGTAGCCGGTGGCTTCTGCCGGTACCGGCGGCCCGGGCTGAATCCTGGTGGTGAACTGTATGGAGTAGTTGGTGCCACCGCCGATCGCCCTGCTGGTGGAGAAGCTGGTCCAGCTGAACTCCTCTGGCAGCGCCACAACGCAATTGTCGATCACTTGGTTCGGATCATCGCACGCACCGGAGCGAGCCGGCACCGCCAAAGCGCGGGGGCTGGCCAGCACAGCTGCGGCGACCGGTACCGCCCAGACAGCATCGCGCAGGAAGAAACGGCGCGAGAACTCGGTATTCGCACCGCCGGCCACCGGCCTACAGTACCGGCCCACGGCCGCATTCGGTTGTCCACTCACGGAATCGGTGCCATGCTCACCGAATGGTCTGGGACCGCTTGTCCGACGCCGCTACCGGCCGCCGCTCCTGGCTCATCGCGCTGGTTCCGTTGCTGGTCGCCGTCGCGCTGTTGGCGCTCAGCGGGGGCGATGACTCCGCGACGCGATCACCGGAGTCCCTTCCGGCCAGCGCCGAATCCGCCCGCGTCGCCGCAGCACTGCCCACCTTCGCCGGCGGGGAACAGGCCACGGCGCTGTTGGTCGCCACCCGCACCGATGGAAAGCCGCTGACGCCCGAAGACCTCGCCGCACTCACTGCGGCCCGCGATCGGCTTGCGCGGGTGCCGCAGGTGCTCCCCGGTCCGGCAGTGCCGGTGCAGGTCTCCGCCGACCGCGAAGCGGCCGTGGCCGCGGTGCCGTTGAACGCCGGGTTATCCGGTTTCGCGCTCACCGACACGGTCAAGGCGTTGCGCGCCGCTGCCGACGACGGTCTGCCGGCCGGGCTGTCCACGCACATCACCGGCGGTCCGGCATTCGGCGCCGACATCGCCGATGCCTTCACCGGCGCCAATGTCACCCTGTTGGTGGTCACCGCCCTGGTGGTGGCACTGCTGTTGATCGTCACCTACCGGTCGCCGGTGCTGTGGCTGGTGCCCCTGCTGGTGATCGCACTGGCCGACCGGGTGGCCACCGTGGCCGGGTCCGCCGTCGCGAACGCCGCGGGGGTGACCCTGGACGGTTCGACCGCCGGGATCACCAGCGTTCTGGTCTTCGGCGCCGGCACCAACTACGCGCTGCTGCTGATCTCGCGCTACCGCGAAGAACTCCGCGTGGCCCCCGACCACCGCGCTGCGCTCCGCCGCGCGGTGGCCGCCGCCGCCCCGGCGATCCTGGCCAGCAATGCCACCGTGGTGCTGGCCCTGCTGACGCTGATCCTGGCGGTCACCCCGAGCACCCGCAGCCTGGGGGTCTGCGCCAGTTGCGGGCTGGTGGTGGCCGCCGTGTTCGTCCTGCTGCTGCTGCCCCCACTGTTGGCACTGTTCGGCCGGAAACTGTTCTGGCCGTTCATTCCCCGGCCCACCGGAGACGCGGTGTCGACCCCGTCAGGCCCGTGGCACTGGGTCGCCGACGCCGTCTCGCGCCACCCGGCAGTGGTGTGCACGGCGGCGGTTGCCGTCCTGGCGGTCTCGGCGGCCGGTCTGCTGGGCACCGGGGTCGGGTTGTCGCAGACCGAGCAGTTCCGGTTACAGGCCGACTCGGTGACCGGATTCGACCGGCTGGCAGAACACTTCCCGGAGGGCGCTGCGAGTCCGGCCGTCGTGATCGGCCCGACCGCCCGCTCTGCACAACTCAACCGGGCGATCACCGCGGTACCGGGCGTCGTCTCGGCGACGCAGACCGGTGTTTCCGAGACCGGACGCACCATGTGGTCGGTGGTTCTCGACGCCGCCCCGGCGACCGACGCGGCTTTTGAGATTGTTTCCGGACTCCGTGATTCGGTGCGCGCCGTGGATTCCCGCGCGTTGGTCGGCGGCGCGGACGCCGAGGCCCTCGACATCCGCGACACCGCCATCCGCGATCGCACGGTGCTGATTCCGCTCATCCTGCTGGTGGTTCTCGCGGTGCTGTTCGTCCTGCTTCGGGCGGTGCTGGCGCCGCCGGTCCTGGTGGCGGCGACGGTGCTCAGTGCCCTGGCGGCTCTCGGCCTGGGCGGCTGGGCCAGCCTGCATCTGTTCGGATTTCCGGCTCTGGACAACAGCACTCCCCTGTTCGCGTTCCTGTTCCTGGTTGCGCTGGGAGTGGACTACACCATCTTCCTGGTGACCCGGGCCCGCGAGGAGACCCCCGGCCACGGCACCCGCGAGGGGATGGTGCGCGCGGTCTCGGCGACCGGTGGGGTCATCACCAGCGCCGGGATCGTGCTGGCCGCGGTGTTCTGCGTCCTGGGAGTGCTGCCCCTGATCGTGCTGACCCAGCTGGGCATCATTGTCGGTCTCGGAATCCTGTTGGACACCTTCGTTGTTCGCACACTGGTGATTCCGGCGCTCTTCGCACTGATCGGCGACCGGATCTGGTGGCCCAACTCGCCGGTCGAACCGGCCGGGACTCAGAGCGCCGCCCAGACCGACTTGGTCTTCAGGTAGCCGTCGATGCCCTCGTAACCGAACTCCTTGCCCATGCCGGACTGCTTGTAGCCGCCGAACGGCACGTTGTGGTCGAAGGTCAGCTGGCAGTTCAGCCCCACCATGCCGGCCTGCAGCCGCTTGCCCAGGTTGTGGGCGCGAGCCAGGTTGGTGGTCCAGACCGTGGCGGCCAATCCGTAGTTGGTGTCGTTGGCCATCGCCACGGCTTCGTCGTCGTCGTCGAACGGCAAGATGGTGACGACCGGGCCGAAGATCTCCTCCTTGTAGAGCCGACTGGTGGCCGGGTCCACGTTGGTGATCACGGTGGGCTTGACGAAGTAGCCTTTGCGGTCCAGCCGGTAACCGCCGCTGACGATCTCGACACCGTCGCGCTTGCCCTGGTCGATGTAGCCCATGACGCGCTGAAGTTGTTTGGCGCTGACCAGCGGGCTGATCATCGATCCCTCGTCCTTGGGCCCGCCGAGCACCAGGTTTTCGCCGATCATCGCGATGCCCGCCACCACGCGCTCATAGACACTGCGCTGCACGAACACCCGCGAGCCGCACACGCACCCCTGGCCGGAGTGCACGAAGATGCCCATCGCCGCCATCATGATCGCCATGTCCAGGTCGGCGTCCTCATAGATCAGCACCGGAGACTTCCCGCCCAGCTCGAGGGTGACCTTTTTCAGGTTGTCCGCGGCGTTGCGCATGATCTCCTTGCCGACCTCGGTCGAACCGGTGAATGCGACCTTCTCCACATCGGGATGGTTGGTGATCGCCGCGCCCGCGGTGGCGCCGTAACCGATGACGAAGTTGGTGACGCCGTCGGGAACCCCGGCCTGGGCGATCAGCCGTTCCAATAACACCGCCGACAACGGTGTCTCCTCGGCCGGCTTGACCACGCTGCTGCAGCCGGCTGCCAGCGCCGGGGCGATCTTGGCGCACGCGTTGAACAGCGGACCGTTCCAGGGATAGATCAGGCCCACCACGGAATAGGGTTCCTTGACCGTGTAGGCGTGCATGTTGGCGTAGGTGCCGGTGACGCCGCCCTCCATCTGCACCTGGTAGCTGCTGCCGTTGAGCTTCGTGCACCACCCTGCGTAGTACCGGTAGAACTCCGCACAGGTCGACACGATCATCGCGGACTGGGCCGGCGGCATGCCCGAGTCCAGCGATTCCAGCTCGGCGAACGCCTCGGCGTGCTCGTCGATGAGGTCTGCGAGCTTCCACAGC
>NZ_JRMK01000065.1:0-23658 GCF_000972925.1 Mycobacterium sp. UM_Kg1
CCTGGATCAACTACAAGCGCGACAACGAGATCGCGCCGGTGAACCTGCGCCCGCACCCCTACGAGTTCGCGCTGTACTACGACTGCTGACGAACTGCTGGTGGCCGCCGGCCGGGAGCGCCGGCCGGCGGGGTGTCAGCGGGGGGCCAGCCCAGCGATGATGTCGGCCGCGCGTGCCGCGCGGGCGGTCCGGTAGGAGGTACCCGCCCACAGGCTGGTGCCGTGCGGGTCGTCCATGGCCACTGCCGCCGCCCGGATCGGGGACGTCATGTGGTGGATCTCGGGATAGCCCACCGGTGCCACGTCTTCGAAGGAACGCGTGAAGTCATTCTCCAGGCTGCGCGCGTAGCGGCCGGAGAACGCGCATGTGACCGTGGTGTTGACGAATTCCGGGTTGGTCAGTGCCGCACGGTGGGTCGGGTTGGTGCCTGCCTCATGCGCCAGGAGCAGGGCCGTCCCGACCTGAGCGGCTACCGCGCCACGGCGCAGCACACCGCTCACGTCGGCCGCCGTGCCGAGCCCTCCCGCCGCCACCAAGGGGACGCCCGGGTGGGCGTGGCCGATCTGCGCCAGCAGGTTCTCCAGGGAGTCGGTGCCCGGCAGCGTGTCCGGGGCAAACGTTCCCCGGTGCCCGCCGGCATTGGGGCCCTGCACCACCAGTGCCTCGGCACCGTGCCCCACCGCGACGCCGGCTTCATAAGCCGACGTCACGGTGGCCACGGTCAGGATGCGCTGCGACCG
Source organism: Mycobacterium sp. UM_Kg1 (assembly GCF_000972925.1). Classification (NCBI taxonomy): domain Bacteria; kingdom Bacillati; phylum Actinomycetota; class Actinomycetes; order Mycobacteriales; family Mycobacteriaceae; genus Mycobacterium; species Mycobacterium sp. UM_Kg1. The sequence goes on from NZ_JRMK01000065.1 coordinate 741, forward strand.
CAGCAGCTCCAGGATGTCGGGCGCCGGTGTCCCGAAGGTGAACGACACCACCGTGGGCCGCAGCTCCAGGACCACCTCAAGCTTCTCCGACCAGCAGTCGTCGTCATCGAAGCGTGGTTGGCCCAGCTCTACCCCGTAGTGCTCGGCCAGCGGATCCAGCAGGTCTGCGTATTCGTCGAGCAGCACGATGTCGGCGGCACTGGGTTGGGGCACAAAGAGGTTGACCCCGGTCGGCCCGGTGGTGGCGACACGGGCCTCCGTGAGGTCGTCGGCCAGCTGCTCAGCGGTGCGATAGCCGCCGGCCACGAAACCCAGACCGCCCGCCTGGGATACCGCCGCCGCCAGCGCCGGTGTGCTGGGACCGCCCGCCATCGGAGCGCCGACCAGCGGAACGGCGAGTTCGGAGAAGCTGAACGCCATTGCCTTAGCCTGCCATCGCCCTCAAACGCCGCGGAAGCGCCCCTTTGGAGCGGTACGGCCCGAGGACGGCGACGCCGTAGGGCTGCCGCAGCAGCCGCCTGGCCACCGCGTTCACCTCCTCGACGGTGACCGCGGAAAGTTCTCGCAGGGTGCGTGCGATGGGCCGGTGCCGGCCGTAGTTCAACTCGCTGCGGCCCAGCCGGTTCATTCGAGAACCCGAATCCTCCAGGCCCAGCACCAGTCCGCCGCGCAGCGAGCCCTTGGCGATCCGGCACTCTTCGGCGGTGATACCGTCGCGCGCCACCGACTCCAGCACTTCGGCGGTCACAGCAGCCACTTCGGCGAACCGGTCCGGCTGGCATGCGGTGTACACCGAGAGGGCACCGGCGTCGGCAAAGGTGTCCACCGACGAGTAGATCGAGTACGCCAGACCGCGAGCTTCCCGTACCTGTTGGAAGAGCCGCGAACTGAGTCCGCCGCCCAGGGCGGTGTTGAGCACCGCCAGCGCCTGGCGGTGCTGCCAATGGCGTCCGGGCGCCCGCACCCCCAGGGACATGTGCGTCTGGTCGGCATCGCGGTTCACCACGGTCAGACCGGGGGAACCCGGAATCCGCGCCGCCCCGCGCCGTGGAGCGGCCGGGCGCTCGCCGCGAATCAGCCTGTGCCCGAAATGCTCCCGCACCATGGCCACCACGGTCTCGTGGTCGACATTGCCGGCGACGGCGACCACCATGCGCTCCGGCGTGTAGCGGCGCTGGTGAAACGAGCGCAACTGCGCGCGCGTCATCGCCGACACCGATTCCACGTTGCCGATCACCGGCCGCCCGATCGGATGGTCGCCGAACAGCGTCGACAGGAACACGTCGCCCAGCGCGTCCTCGGGATCGTCGTCGCGCATCGCGAGTTCCTCAAGGACCACGTCGCGCTCGACTTCCACATCGGCAGCCGCGCAGGACCCGTTGAGCACCACGTCGCTGACCAGCGCGACCGCCAACTCCAGGTCGGTGTCGAGCACGTGGGCGTAGTAGCAGGTGTGCTCCTTGCCCGTGAAGGCGTTGAGCTCGCCGCCTACGGCGTCCATCGCCTGAGCGATACCGGCCGCCGTCCGGGTCGGGGTCGCCTTGAACAGCAAGTGCTCCAGGAAATGTGCCGCCCCGGCCACGGTCGAGCCCTCGTCGCGGGATCCGACGCCGACCCAGACACCCACCGACGCCGAACGAACCGCGGGGAGGTACTCGGTGACCACCCGCAGTCCGCCCGGCAGGGTGGTGCGTCGCAGTGTGGAGCGCGGTCGCGCCCCGGTGTCAGCTGTCGGCAGCCGCGGCATCGGCAGGCTCAGCGGACCCAGACTTTTGGGCCGAGTCCGCCGCGTCTGCCGCGTCCTCGACGGGCACCAGCGAGATCTTGCCGCGGTTGTCGATGTCGGCGATCTCCACGCGCAGCTTGTCGCCTACCTTCACCACGTCTTCGACCTTGGCGACCCGCTTGCCCTTGCCCAGCTTGGAGATGTGCACCAGCCCGTCGCGGCCCGGCAGCAGCGACACGAACGCGCCGAAGTCGGTGGTCTTGACCACGGTGCCCAGGAAGCGCTCGCCGATCTTCGGCAGCTGCGGGTTGGCGATGGCGTTGATCTTGTCGATCGCGGCCTGCGCCGACGGGCCGTCGGTGGCGCCCACGAACACGGTGCCGTCGTCCTCGATGGAGATCTGCGCACCGGTCTCCTCGGTGATCGCGTTGATCATCTTGCCCTTGGGCCCGATCACCTCGCCGATCTTGTCCACCGGAACCTTGATGGTGGTGACCCGCGGCGCGTAAGGGCTCATCTCGTCGGGCTCGTCGATGGCCTCGGCCATGACGTCGAGAATGGTCAGACGAGCGTCCCGGGCCTGCGCCAGCGCACCGGCGAGCACCTGCGACGGGATGCCGTCGAGCTTGGTGTCGAGCTGCAGGGCGGTGACGAACTCCTTGGTGCCGGCCACCTTGAAGTCCATGTCGCCGAACGCGTCTTCGGCGCCCAGGATGTCGGTGAGCGCCACGAAGCGACGCTCGGTCTTGCCATCCACCTCGACATCGTCGGAGACCAGACCCATGGCGATTCCGGCGACCGGAGCCTTCAGCGGCACACCGGCGTTGAGCAGCGCCAGCGTCGAGGCGCAGACCGAACCCATGGAGGTGGATCCGTTGGAGCCCAGGGCCTCCGACACCTGCCGGATGGCGTAGGGGAACTCCTCGACGCTGGGCAGCACCGGGACCAGTGCGCGTTCGGCCAGCGCGCCGTGGCCGATCTCGCGGCGCTTGGGCGAACCGACCCGGCCGGTCTCACCGGTCGAGTACGGCGGGAAGTTGTAGTGGTGCATGTAGCGCTTGGACTTCTCCGGTCCCAGCGAGTCGATCTGCTGCGCCATCTTCATCATGTCCAGCGTGGTGACGCCCAGGATCTGGGTCTCGCCACGCTCGAACAGGGCGCTGCCGTGTGCCCGCGGCACCACCGCGACCTCGGCGGACAGTGCCCGGATGTCGGTGATGCCACGGCCGTCGATGCGGAAGTGGTCGGTCAGGATGCGCTGCCGGACCAGCTTCTTGGTCAGGCTCCGGTAGGCCGCACTGATCTCTTTCTCGCGACCCTCGTAGGTCTCGGCCAGGCGGTCGAGCACCTCGGCCTTGATCTCCTCGGTGCGGTCGTCACGCTCGGCCTTGCCCGCGATGGTCAGCGCCTTGGCCAGCTCGTCGGTCGCGACGGAAGCCACCGCGTAGTAGACGTCGTCGCCGTAGGCGGGGAACAGGGGGTATTCGACGGCCGGGCGCGCAGCCGCATCGGCCAGCTCTTGCTGGGCCTTGCACAGCGCCGCGATGAACGGCTTGGCCGCTTCGAGCCCTTCGGCCACCACGGTCTCGGTCGGCGCCTGGGCGCCGGCCTGGACAAGCTCGATGACGTTCTCGGTGGCCTCGGCCTCGACCATCATGATCGCGACGTCACCGTCTTCGAGGGTACGGCCGGCCAGCACCATGTCGAACGTGGCGCGCTCCAGCTGCTCCACCGTGGGGAAGGCGACCCAGGTGCCGTCGATGAGTGCCACCCGCGCCGCACCGACGGGGCCGGAGAACGGCAGGCCCGCAAGCTGGGTGGACGCCGATGCGGCGTTGATCGCCACCACGTCGTAGAGGTCGTTGGGGTTCAGGCTCATCACCGTGACGACGACCTGGATCTCGTTGCGCAGGCCGTCGACGAACGACGGGCGTAGCGGACGGTCGGTGAGGCGGCAGGTCAGGATCGCGTCAGTGGACGGCCTGCCCTCGCGCCGAAAGAACGAGCCCGGGATGCGGCCGGCCGCATACATCCGCTCCTCGACGTCGACGGTCAACGGAAAGAAGTCGAAGTGCTCCTTGGGCGCCTTGCTGGCGGTGGTCGCCGAGAGCATCATGGTCTCGTCGTCGAGGTAGGCGACGACGCTGCCGGCGGCCTGCTGGGCCAGCCGACCGGTCTCGAAGCGGATGGTGCGCTTGCCGAAGCTGCCGTTGTCGATGACAGCGGTGGATTCGAATACGCCTTCTTCAATTTCAATTGCAGACATGGAAGCCGTGCGGCCTTTCCTGGTTCATTCAACTGTTTCGCAACGTCAGACGTGCGTCAGCGAGGGGACCTGGATGCGGCTACGGTCGTCGATCGAAGCGGCCGGATCAAAGACGTACTGTCAGACCCGGCTGCCACTACCGAAGACCGCCCGACACAGGTCTGGCTGTTCGCACCGGACGTGTCCCGTCGTGACGTGCCGGAGTGGCGCACGCGGATGCGGGGGCCACACCGATGTCCGGGCCTGGTCGGCCCGGAACGGTCTCACTCTACACGGCAGCGGCTGGCGACTGCCCCGATCGCCGTCAGCGACGCAGGCCCAGGCGCTCGATGAGCGAGCGGTAACGCGCCACATCGGTCTGGGTCAGGTACTTGAGCAGACGGCGACGACGGCCGACCAGCAGCAGCAGACCGCGCCGCGAGTGGTGGTCGTGCTTGTGCTTCTTGAGGTGCTCGGTCAGGTCGACGATCCGCTTGGTGAGCAGGGCGATCTGAGCTTCGGGCGAGCCGGTGTCGGTCTCGTGCAGGCCGTAGCTGCCCAGGATTTCCTTCTTCTGCTCGGCGGTCAACGCCATGACACATCTCCATCGATAGGTCCCGCGAATATCAAGTCGATGGCCACCGCGGACTGCAGCACACCGAGGGGCGAGTCTAACAGCGCCATGCGCACTCGTCCTAACCGCGCAACCGGTCAGTCCCTGTCGAGCAGGTCGCGGGTCTTCTCGACGTCGGTGTTCATCATCGCCACCAGGTCCGCCACCGAGTCGAACTTCTTCTGCCCCCGGATCCGGCTGACGAAGTCCACGGCGACGCGCTGGCCGTACAGATCGGCGGTTTCATCGATCACGAACGCCTCCACGGTGCGGGCCCGCCCGGAGAACGTGGGGTTGGTGCCTACCGACACCGCGGCCCGGCAGCGCTGGCCGGCGACCACAGTGCCCGGAACCTTGCCGTGGCCCAAGACGGTGAACCATGCGGCGTACACGCCGTCGGCCGGGATCGCCGCAAACGCCGACGGAGCCACATTGGCCGTCGGGAAACCCAGACCGCGCCCGCGCCCGTCGCCGCGCACCACCAGACCCTCGACCCGGTGCGGCCGGCCCAAGGCCTCGGCCGCCGCCGCCACGTCGCCGGCGTCCACGCAGGACCGGATGTAGGTCGAGGAGAAGGTGACCGACTGGGTGGCGTCGGCGCGCTCGGCCACCAGCGACACCGATTCGACGCCGAACCCGAACTGCTCACCGGCACGACGCAGGGTCTCGACATTGCCGGCCGCCTTACGACCGAAGGTGAAGTTCTCGCCGACCACCACCTCCACCACATGCAGGTCCTCGACCAGCAGCTGGTGGATATAGCGGTCCGGGGTGAGCTTCATGAACTCGGGGGTGAACGGAATCACCAGGAACACGTCGATGCCGAGCTGCTCGACCAGCTCGGCGCGGCGCGCCAGGGTGGTGAGCTGCGCCGGATGGTTGCCGGGGTAGACCACCTCCATCGGATGCGGATCGAAGGTCATCAGCACCGTCGGTACGCCGCGCGCCTTTCCGGCCTTCACCGCGTGGGCGATCAGTTCCGCATGGCCGCGATGCACACCGTCGAACACGCCGATGGTGAGCACGCACCTGCCCCAGTCTGTGGGGATCTCATCCTGCCCCCGCCACCGCTGCACGGGGACAAGCCTAAACTGTCCGGTTGTGAGCCCTTGGGAGCAGTCGGATGGGCTGAGTAGCGTCGCTCAGGACTATCTGAAAGTCATCTGGACGGCCCAGGAGTGGTCACCCGACAAGGTCAGCACGAAAATGCTGGCGGAAAAGCTCGGAGTGTCCGCCAGCACGGCATCGGAGTCGATTCGCAAACTGGCCGACGCGGGCCTGGTGGACCACGAGAAATACGGTGCGGTGACGCTGACCGACCAGGGCCGTCAGGCCGCTCTTGCGATGGTCCGCCGCCACCGCCTGATCGAGACGTTTCTGGTCTGCGAACTCGGCTACGCCTGGGATGAGGTGCACGACGAAGCCGAAGTCCTCGAGCATGCGGTGTCCGACCAGTTGGTCGCCCGCATCGACGCCAAGCTGGGGTTTCCACAGCGCGACCCGCACGGCGACCCCATCCCGGCGCCGGACGGGCAGGTACCCACTCCCCCCGCACGTCAGCTCTGGGCGTGCTCAGAGGGCGAGGCCGGGACCGTGGCCCGAATCTCCGACCACGATCCGGAGATGCTGCGCTACTTCGCCCAGGTGGGCATCAGCCTCGACGCCCGCATCCGGGTGCTGACCCGTCGCGATTTCGCCGGGATCATCTCGGTGGCCCTGGACCAAGCCGGGGACTCCGACGGCGAGTCGGCCACGGTGGACTTGGGCAGCCCTGCCGCCCAAGCGATCTGGGTGGTCTGATCCGCTCACCAGAGCAGGTGTACCTGTTCGGCCCAGCCGAGGAGTCCGTCGACAGCAACGCCGGCACCGGCGTCGGTGCGGATGCGGCCGTGGTAGTGCCCGAAACACAGATGGGTTCCGGGCAGCGGTGACCGGTGATGAAACGGCGTGAAGGTCAGGTCCACCTGGTCGGAGTCCGGCGTGCGGATGGTCCACGGCCCGGTGTATTCGGGGTAGTGCCAGTCCAACTCGTCGCCGATCTTGTCCAGCCGACCGTCCACGCAGAGCGCGTTCTCGGTGCTGCCCGTGCCCACGGTCCACTTCCCGCCCAGTTGCAGACCGACGACATGGCCGTCGGTGTGCCCGGAGGCCGCGCCCCAATTCCACAGGGTGTTCGCCGGCCAGCGGCCGCGTCCGTGGTCGAGCACGCCCCAGCCGCCGTCGAAGTCATACGTGGTGTCGCCGACCCGCACGACGCCCGAGGCCGGGCGCGCGGTGTGCTTGGCGGTGTACTGGAACCGCTTCGAACTCCAGGGCACCACCACTGCCAGCGTCTCGTGGCCCGGTGGTAGCGCGACGAACAGGTCACCGGTCATAGGCCCGGCAGATGTTCTGCAGGAGAAGCGAATCCGGGTTCCTTCGGCTTCGGTGGCGATATCGATCGCCACCGTTCCGCGCGCCCGGGCCGGCCCGCCGCCGAGGTTGTCGGGCAGGGTTATCCCCCAGCCGCCCGGGTGCGCGCAGCTGCGTGACACCGCACGGCCGGAATAGTCGAGCAGGTACACGTTGCTGACACCGAGATAATCCAGGTCGGCAACGGTGACCGCGACCAGGTGCGTGGGGGTGGTCAGGCACCAGTACTCCCACCTCTTGGTACGCCCCCAGCCACGCAGTCCGGTGCGGTGCAACGGTGTTCGGGTCCAACCGACGGCCGCAGGGTTCAACGCCCCCGACGCATCGCATAGCTCGACCGCCTCGGTGATCTCACGTTCGTGGGTGACCACGGCGGCCTACAGCGTCGCCGGCCGGATGACGACCACCGACTTGGTTCGCCGGGGCGCATCCTCGAGCAGTGCGATCACCCGGCCGTCCGGTGCGGTCGCGGCGTACACGCCGTTGATCCCGGCGGGAGACAGCGGTCGGCCGTGGCCGGCATCGAGTGCCTCCTGCTCGGTCAGGTCCCGGCGGGCGAAGGCGCCCAGACAGGCCTCGTCGATGGGGTAACTGAGCACCGGATGCTCCTGCAGCTCATCGAGGGTTCGGGCCTGATCCAGCCCGAAACTGCCGGCCCGGGTCCGCCGCAGCGCCGTCAGGTGCCCGCCGACTCCCAGGGCGGCACCCAGGTCGCGGGCCAAAGCACGGATGTAGGTGCCCGCCGAACAGTCCACCTCGACGTCCAGGTCGACGAACGGGTCATCGCGCCGTACCGCCAGCAATTCGAAGCGCTCGATGCGCACCGGTCGGGCGGGCAGCGCAACGGCCCGGCCCTCTCGCACCAACTGATAGGACCGCTTGCCGTCGACCTTGATGGCGCTGACCGCCGAGGGCACTTGCGCGATGTCGCCGCGCAACCCGGCGATCGCCGTAGCGATCTGAGGGTCGGTGAGATGAGATGCCGACGTGGTCTGCAGCACCTCGCCTTCGGCGTCCTCTGTCGAGGTGGTCTGCCCCAACCGGACGGTGGCTGCGTAGGACTTCTCCGACGCGGTCAGCAGCCCCAGAATCTTGGTGGCCCGTTCGATGCCGATCACCAGCACGCCGGTGGCCATCGGGTCCAACGTGCCCGCGTGGCCGACCTTGCGGGTGCCGAACGCCCTGCGGCATCGCGACACCACATCGTGGCTGGTCATTCCGGCGGGTTTGTCGACGATCACCAGGCCGGCCGGCACGGGTTCGCTCACAGGACGATCGCCGTCAGTACCAGGCCGCCCGCCACCGACCACCGCCCGCGCAGTGTCGTCAGTGGCGGTCCGGACCGCGCCGCGGGATCGATCAGGATCCGCGAGGCGAAGCTGCCGTCGGTCTCGAAGGTGATGTGCGCGTCCTCGAAACCCAGCCACCGCCCGGTCAGCGGAAACCATGCTTTGTAGGTGGCCTCTTTGGCGCAGAACAGGATTCGATCCCAGTGCCGATCCTGGGGCAACGCCGCGAGCTCAAAACGTTCGACCGGAAGGCTCACCGCGTCGAGCACGCCGTCGGGCAGCACATCGTGCGGCTCGGCGTCGATTCCCACCGACCGCACGTCGGGGCTTCGGCCCACCACCGCGCCGCGGAAACCGGCGCAGTGGGTCAGGCTGCCGACGATGCCGGTGGGCCACGACGGCTCGCCCTTCTCCCCCTTGAGAATCGGGACGGGCGGTTGCCCGAGTTCTTCCAGCGCAAGCCGGGCGCAGTAGCGGGCGGTGACGAATTCGTTGCGGCGCTTGGCGACCGAACGGGCCACCAGTGGCTCCTCCTCGGGCAGCGGAGCCAGTCCGGGCGGGTCGTCGTAGCGCTCGGCCCAGGCCAGCGATCCCCTCGACGCTCCACAGAGCACCGCGTCCAGCAGCTTGCTCATCGGTTCTGCCTCTGGCGTAGCCGCTCGGCGAATTTCGCACTGGCCTCGCGCATCTCGTCGGTGATCGCGAAGTGGCCGCCGAACTCGTTGAGGTAGCCGGGCGGGTACTGCGGGTCGGGCAGTATCTGGCGTAGCCACCGGTGCGGGCGCCGACGGCGCCATTCCCGCGGATAGCCCACCGAGACCTCTTCGAAGCGCACACCGTCGTAGTAGGTGGTTCGCGGGATGTGCAGGTGGCCGTAGACCGAACACGTGGCGTTGTAGCGGGTGTGCCAATCGGCGGTTTCGACGGTGCCGCACCACAACGAGAACTCCGGATAAAACAATGCGTCGCAGGGTTGGCGCACCATCGGAAAGTGGTTGACCAGCACGGTCGGCGTCATCCAGTCGAGATCTTCGAGGCGCTTTCGCGTGGCCGCCACCCGGTCGCGGCACCAGGCGTCGCGGGTGCCGTAGGGCTCGGGCGACAGCAGGAACTCATCGGTGGCCACCACGTTGTTCTCCCGCGCGATGGCCAGCCCTTCGGCCTTGCTGGTCGCTCCGGCCGGAAGGAAGGTGTAGTCGTAGAGCAGGAACATCGCCACGATGGTGGCCGGGCCCCCCTGCTCGGTCCAGACCGGGAAGGGATGCTCGGGCGTGATGACGCCCATCTGGTCACACATGTCGACCAGGTAGTCGTAGCGCGAGCGGCCGAAGATCTGCATCGGGTCCTTATTGGTGGTCCACAACTCGTGGTTCCCCGGCACCCAGATCACCTTCGCGAACCGTTTGCGCAGCAGATCCAGTGCCCAGCGGATCTCGTCGGTGCGCTCCGCGACGTCACCGGCGACGATCAGCCAGTCGTCACCGGTAGCCGGGTACAGCGCCTCGGTGATGGGCTTGTTACCCGAGTGGCCGGTGTGCAGATCGGAGATCGCCCACAGGGTGGGGCCGTCGGCGGCCCTCGGCTCGTGGGTGGTCACGAGTTCCGAGCCTAGTGGGTGACCGGAATTAGAACGTGTTCTCGCCTTCGAATCAGTGGCGGGCGCCACAACTTGTACACTCCCCGGCAGAGCATCGGGCGGAAGCAAGGAGTGTCATGCTCACCAAACTGCGTCTGATGACCGCGGTGGGGGCGCTGGTGATGGCCGTCGTGGTGGTCTGCCAACAAGCACCCGTCAACGGCGTCCCGGGAAGTGCGGGGGTGGACCTGCGTTCCACCGGGATACCGTTGGCACCCCCGACCACGTCGAGCAAAGCGGTCAACCTCACCAACCCGCGCCCGTTCGACGCCTGCGAAGACATTCCCTTCGACGTCATCGCGCAGCTGGGTCTGGCGTTCACTCCCCCCAAGCCGGTCGAGGGTGTGCGCTGCGAGTTCGACGCGGGCAACTACCAGATGGCCGTTGAGACCTTCGTGTGGCGCAGCTACGACGAATCCATCCCCGCCGACGCCATCGAGATGGACATCAATGGGCATCGGGCCGCGCAGTACTGGGTGATGAAGCCCACCGAGTGGAATAACCGCTGGTGGGTCTCCTGCATGGTGGCTTTCAAGACCAGCTACGGAGTGATCCAGCAGTCGCTGTACTACTCGCCGGTGTATTCCGAGCCGAAGGTGGACTGCCCCGCCGAGAACCTGATGCGGGCCCATCAGCTGGCACCGCACTACAAGTACTGAAGGTACTGAGTTCGTGACGTCGACCACCTCCGCCCGGCCGGCCCGTCCGCGTCTTGGCGATGTCGTCCTGAACCGGGCGCTGCGGCAACTGCCACCGCCCACCACCGGCTACACGGTGCGCCGGGAATCCATCCCGATGCGCGACGGCGTAGAGCTGCGGGCCGATCATTACCAGCCGACCGGCGACGTGGCCGGCACCCTGCTGGTGCGCTGTCCCTACGGCCGGGGATTCCCCTTCTCACTGGTGTTCGCCCGGATGTTCGCCGCCCGCGGGTACCGGGTGATCCTGCAGAGTGTGCGCGGCACCTTCGGCTCCGGCGGGGTGTTCGAGCCGATGGTCAACGAGGCCGCCGACGGCGCCGACACGGTGGAGTGGCTCCGCGCCCAGCCGTGGTTCACCGGATCCTTCGGCACCGTGGGGCTGTCCTACCTGGGCTTCACCCAGTGGGCGTTGCTGGCCGACCCGCCGCCGGAGCTGGCCGCCGCCGTCGTCACCGTCGGACCGCATGACCTCTACGAGTCCACCTGGGGTACCGGGTCTTTCGCCCTCAACGACTTCCTGGGCTGGAGCCACATGATGGCCCACCAGGAGGTCCGTCCCCGGGTCAGGGCCGGTCTGCAGCAGCTGACCGCCCAGCTCCGGGTCCGACGGGCCGCGGCGGCCCTGCCCCTGGGGACGGCGGGACGCGCACTTCTGGGCACCCGCTCGACCTGGTACGAGTCCTGGGTCGAGCACCCGGACCGTGACGACCCGTTCTGGGACAGGATGCGTTTCCCGGCTGCGCTTGAGGGAACTCAGGTGCCGGTACTGCTGCTCAGCGGTTGGCAAGACCTGTTCTTGGATCAGACGCTGACACAGTTCCAGACCCTGCGCGACCGCGGAGCCCAGGTCGCGATGACCGTCGGGCCCTGGACTCACACCGAGATGCTGACCCGCGGCCTGCGCACCGTCACCGCCGAATCCCTCGATTGGCTCAACGCTCACCTGGCCGGCGCCGACGGTCCGTCGCGCACCAGCCCGGTCCGGGTGTATGTCACCGGCGGCGGCGGGTGGCGTGAGTTTCCGGATTGGCCGCCGGCGACGACCACGCGCACCTGGTGGCTGGCGCCGAGCGAGCGCCTGGCCGCCTCCCCCGTGGCCGATGGCGCGACGGACGCGGTCAGCTTTACCTACGACCCCGCCGACCCCACGCCGACGGTGGGCGGGCGGCTGCTGGCCCCGGGTGGCGGCTACCAGCGCGACGACGTTCTGGCCCGCCGTGGCGACGTGCTGACCTTCACCGGAGCAGCCCTGACCGAGGACGTCGACGTCTTCGGCAGCCCGGTGGTCGAGCTGGCGCATTCGAGCGACAACCCCAACGTCGACCTGTTCGTCAGGGTCAGCGAGGTCGACGCTCGCGGGCGCTCCCGAAATATCAGCGACGGCTACCGCCGGCTGACCCCGACCGCCGGAACGGTCCGCATCGAACTCGACCAGATCGCCCACCGGTTCGCGGCCGGTTCGCGCATCCGGGTGTTGATCGCCGGCGGCTGCCATCCCCGGTTCGCCCGCAATCTGGGCACCAGTGAGCCCGCGATCAGCGGCGCCGCACTGCTGCGCGCGACGCACACGGTGCGGCTGGCCGGCTCACGGCTGCTGCTGCCCTCGCACCGCCGAGACAGCCTTGACCAACAGATCTGACATCAGCCGCTGCGGATCCAACTGCTCGTCGGCGCTGCCCATCACCACCACCGACGTGTGGTCGTCGAGCGCGGCCGTGTAGAGATAGTCGGGATCGTCCTCCGGATCTGCGACGGTCAGCTTGACCCCGGTCGTGGTGACGCCGCCGATGTCAGGTGCCGGAATACGCTCCACCGTTCCGGTCGCCTGGGGCGAACCGGACAGCGCGATGCGGTCACAGCCCGCCGGATCGGCTTCCGGCGTCACGGAGTCCGGGGAGCTCAGGGCGACGACGTACATGTTCCCCCGGTCCCCCTGCCCGATCACCCCGGCGGCTTGGGTACCGGCTTTCGGGTCAACGTAGCGCGGGATGACCACCGACCGGCATTGCGGCGGGTCGACTTGGGCCTGGGTGAACGCGGCTACCGCGGACCCGTCGATGTCGGACTGCCCCAAGGTCTTTGCCGGATGCGCCTGTGCGGTGAAACCCTCCGGAAATTCATTGGCGACGGCATCGATGCGGGAGACGTCGTAACGCGGCGGGGCCGGCTGGGCAGCGGCCGGCTGGGACGCCGCCGAACCCGCCGGAGTCACCTCGGCGCTGGTGGCGCACCCGGCGAGGGTCAGCCCCACGCCGAGCGCGCCACCCAGCACGGGCCCGATGACGGCCCGGTTACGGCGCGGCTTGACCGGCATCGCGGTCACCACCACCACCACCAGTGGTGCCACAAGTGGTGATGGTGACGCCACCAGTGGTGGTGCCGTCCCCACTGCGGCAGGGGGCCCGAACGCAGATCCGTGGCGAACACGTGGTCAGCCGGAGCGCGCTCGAGGCCCGCGTGGTTGCCCACCGCGGCCGGCAGAGCGGGTAGGTCGCCGTGCATCTCGACCACGGCGGGCGGGTGCGCAAGGGCGCCCCCCGGAACAGCCTGCGCCGGTCCGGCCGCGCCGATCACCAACGCACCGCTCACCGTGCCGGCGCTGACCACCGCGGCGGCCACGCGTCGGCTGGCATTCCGTGACATCACCATGATTTCCTCCCTAGTCAAGATTCCCGAATTCTCTTGATATTCGCGAGGCTAGCACCAGAAAAGCGGGCCGACAATGACCTTGGCTACATTTTTTGGATGCTCGAAACGCTTTTTGCCTCCATGCCCAAAACCCTGGGGCTTGGCGACTATTTAACCAGCTCAGAGCACATCTACTGAACTACTGAGCCACTGATATACGCGAATCCGTATTTAATGCGATAAGGACTTATGAGCGCATTTTCGCAAAACAAATCAACTCCTCCTGAACAATGGCGCGGGTCGACCTCTCCCCTTTTGGTCTGCATAACGCGGCGCATCGACGGCCGAGACATGCGAAGATGCGATCAGTTCCGTAAGAGCAGGCGTTGGGCGGCTCGCCGCGGGCGAACCCGCAGTGGCAACCGAGGAAGCGAGCGACCATGAAGCGGCTCTACGAGCGCCACAGCACGGCGACTAGCCCCGAGCGCCTTGATGCCGCGGTGCGCGCCGCGATCGGCGACCACGCAGCAGGGCACCAGCTCGGCGACGTGCTGGGGCAGGCGCAGGCGGTCTGCGAAACCCACAGCGTGCGGCTGTACCGCAATGGGCTGATCGCCAGGATCACCGGCTCGGCAGACCCCGATCGAGAGCACCGGACCGTGGCCGTGCTGACCCCCCGCTACCTGGTCATCGCCGTGTCCGGCGACAAACGGGGAACCCACGTTCGCTCGGCACGGCTTGAGACGATCAGCGCCCGTCCCGGCATCGTCGGGGTGCCCGACTTCGGAGTCGATGTCGTCGGGCACTGGTCCGGCGCGACCGACGAGCAGGCGGACGCCGGGTTCTACCTCGGTCTCGGCGCCGACCAGAGCGGGCAGGATTTCGCCGACCGGCTGCGCGCCGCCGTCTCCGCTGCCAAAGCTCGCTGACCTAGGGCTTCGGCGGTTGCACGGGCGCCCCGCCGGAGCACGACGCGACGGCGGCGCCGGTTGAGCCCAGCAGGCCGGTGCCGCAGTGCGGTCCCGGATGGCCGGTGAGCGGCTACGCTGGCATGAGCACCAGGGTGAGGTGCCACCGCAACCGAAGGTCTACACGATGAGAGCTTCCAGCGATCCCCTCGACAACCGCGGTTTCGCCGTCCCGGCCACCGGCTGGCCACCGGTCCGCGAGCCGGGCATGAAGCCGACCGAGCCGATCCCGCTGCGTCAGACCCGAACCCGCCGGACCGTCGACCTGTCGCCGGCCCAGCACCGCGGGCTCGACCTCTGGCAGCGGGAGGCCGCCGACCGCGTCGGCTGTGCGCGGATCACCGGCCAGGAAGTCATGACAGCGCTGATCGACCAACTGCTCGCCGACCCCGAACTGTCCGCCCAGATCATTCGGACCCTGCGATCCCGGCGGTAGCGCCCGCCGGGACCACAGGGTCCGACTGTGCCGAAACGTCACTCAGCCAGGATCGCCGTGCAGTTCGAGTGGGTCGGCGCCCCGTTGAAGCGATCGCTGACCCAGGCCATGCTGCGCTCACCATCGACGAACTGCGGCAGCAGGATATTGATGTCCATCTTGTTGAACAGCGGCGGCTGCTCGTTGGTCCACAGTTCGACATCAGCACCCTGCGTGCACCAGTCGCGGGCCGTGTCATGGGCGGCGGTGTAGGGCGCCAACGGGTCCCAGCGGTTGTGCGAGATGTACACCGGCCCCTTGGGCTTGATGTTTCCGACCCGCTGCGAGGCGAAGATCGTCTTCAGGGGTTCGGAGGAGGCGATGGCATTCAAGTCGTCCTTGAACCAGAACTCCAGGTGGCGGAACGCGTAGTCGACGCCGCCCTGCACCAGGCAGGTGTGTCCGCTCCAGTCCAGCATCTGCACGCCGCGCGGGGTCAGCGCATCCCAGATGGCCTGCTCGGTCTCGGGGTAGGACGCCTGGATACCACGCAGCAGATATCCGGCGAGTACGGCCAGGAAGTTGCCGTCGACGGAGGGAATCGCCTCGACCACGTTGGTCAGCGGTGCGTTGGCGTAGGTGCCGACAACATTGAGTTCGGGCGCATAGGTCGATGCCAGCTCGGCAGCCGACAGCGACGCCTGCCCGCCCGACGCCCAGCCCCAGAAAGCCACCGGTCCATGCGGATCCAGGGAGGTGCCGGGCAGCTTCTGAGCCGCGCGGGCCGCGTCGAGCAGCGCCGTTCCCGCGGCGACCCGGTTCAAGAACTGAGGCGACTGCGGACCGTGTGTCCCCAGACCGACCCCGTCGGTCACCACGATCGCGAAGCCGCGGGCCAGCAGCGTCGCGATGAAACCCTCCTCGTAGTTGAACGTCAGGTCGAAGCCCTGCGAGAAGTGGATGCCCTGGTCAAGCAGTCGCGACGGGGCGCACTGCTCACCGACCCCGTACGGGCCGGTCGCGTAAGCGATCAGGGGGCGCGGGCCGTTACCCGGCCAGGGCACGTCGGGCTCGATGTAAGCCCCGGTGACCGCAACCGGATGCGCCTGAGCATCAGTGCTGCTGTACATGATCCGCGTTCCGGTTCCGACGAAGGCTCCCAGCTGACCAGACGGTTCCAGAACCAGCCGCAGCGGTTCGGTCCGGATCAGATCACCCGGCTTCCCGGCCGGAAGCGGGGCCGGAGGCGTGTAGAAGGCCTCGTATTTGCGGTCGTCGGCCCGCGCCACCGGGTCGTCCACCAGGGTGAGCGAACCGGCGGCCAGCGCCATCGCCGCTAGGGCCGCCACCGTCCGGCGACCGGATCGCCGACCGCCGGCCTTCGTGCCGGCGGTGGTGCAGTCGGTACGCGCCCGCCATCGATGGATCACCTTGGACAAGTCACCACGACTAATCGAAACCCTCATTGACTCTTCCTCTTTGGACGCTTGGACTGGCGGCACACCAGGACGCGCTTGACCACCGTGCGTCGGACGGCGATTCAGGACGGAATGAAATGTCACTCGAACGTCTGTTGGCAACACGCTGCCCATTAGTGATCACAGGTCACAAAGCTGTGAACAGCGGCTTAGCCTTTGATAACAATTAGCTCCACGGCGAGCGGAAATTGTCGCACCTGCACAATCGTGCAGCGGCGCGGTCCGCCGTCGCTCTCCCCCGCCGCCTGCACGGGTGACACGCCCCGCGCCGGGTGGACCGCCGGAGCCCGGCGCGCTTTGGAATCACCTTGCGTTTTAGCGGGCCGGGACGGCATCTGCCCTGCTCAGCGCCGATTCATAGGAGTCCTGGCGATCGGCCGTCATGTTGTCTGCGGCAGAGGCCCCCGCGTTGTATTTCGTGGCAGCGCCGGACATCCGGTGCGCCACTTCGTTTCCCAAGGAGCCCCCCATGACCGTCGTCACGGAGCGACCGGCCGCCAGCGGCCAGGTCCTCGCCAACGTGCTCGCCACCGCTGACCGAGTCGCCGAAGAGTTGCGCGAGACCGCAGCGGAGCGTGACCGGGCGAACGGCACGCCGCGCGCCGAGATCGAACTGCTGCGCGCCAACGACCTGCTGCAGATCCAGGAGCCGGTCGAATACGGCGGATCCGGGCTGAACTACGCGCAGGCCTCGCAAGTCACCAGGCGGATCGCCCGCGGCGACACCTCCATCTCCCACCTGCTCGGCTACCACTACGCCCAGACCCGGGTCGCCCGGCTGTTCGGCACGCCGGAGCAGGCCGACGCCCAGTCGCGTCGCAACGCCGCCGAGAAGCTGTTCTGGGGCGGCATCCAGAACCCGCGTGGCAGCACCGGACTGGTGCTGACCCGCGACGGCGACGGCTTCCGGCTCAACGGCAGCCGCACCTTCGCCAGCGGCGCCAGCACCGGTGACCAGCTCTCGGTGACCGCGCTGCTGGACGGGTCTCAGGTGTTCCTGTCGCTGGACGCCCGTGGCGGCCGGCAGGGTTTCACCTTCCTGGACGACTGGGACAACATCGGCCAGCGTCTCACCGACTCCGGCGGGGTCCGTGTCGTCGACGCCCGTATCGAACATCACGAGGTTCTCGGTGAGGAGCCCTTCACCGGAGGCACCCTCAGCCCGTATCAGACCCTGATCACCCCGCACTGGCAGTTGGCGTTCGTGAACTTCTATGTCGGGACCGCCGAGGGCGCGCTCACCGAGGCGCTGAACTGGGCCAGGACCAAGGCCACCCCTTGGGAGTCCTCGGGTGTCGAGCGGGCGACCGACGATCCCTACATTCTGCAGATCGTCGGCGAAGTGGTCAGCCAGGTGCGCGCCGCCGCCCTGCTGGCCGACCGGGCCGGGGAGGCGCTGCAGGAAGCCATCGACATCGGCCCCGCACTGACCGAAGATCAGCGCGCCGAAGCCGCGATCGCCGTCTACGAAGCGAAGTACCTCACCACCGAGGTCGGCCTGCAGGCCGCCACCCGGCTGTTCGAGATCCAGGGCGCCCGTGCCACCACCAGCGCGTATGGCTTCGACCGGCATTGGCGCAACCTGCGCACGCACACCCTGCACGACCCGGTCGCCTACAAGGCGCGCGAAGTCGGTGACTGGGTGCTCAACCACCGGCACCCCGAATTCTCGCTGTACCGCTGATGGCCATCACCCTGCATTGGTTCCTGCCCACCAACGGCGACTCGCGCAGCGACCTGAGTCTCGGCAACGCCGTTGGTGCGGCAGGCAGCCGCGTGAACCCCTACGGTGCCGACCGCGCACCAGACCTGGACTATCTGCGCATGGTCGCCGGAGCGGCGGAGAAGCTGGGGTTCGCCGGGGCGCTGACGCCGACCAGCAGCTGGTGTGAGGACGCCTGGGTGTTCACCGCGGCGCTGAGCCAACTCACCACCCGGTTCAAGTTCCTCGTGGCTTTCCGTCCGGGACTTCAGGCACCGACGCTGGTGGCTCAGGCGGCGGCGACCTTCCAGCGGGTCTCCGGAGGCCGGTTGTTGCTCAACGTCGTCACCGGCGGCGACGACGTCGAGCAACGGCGGTTCGGCGACGACCTGGACAAGGACGCGCGTTACCGGCGCGCCGGCGAGTTCCTCACCGTGTTCCGCCAGTTGTGGTCCGGTGACCCCGTGACGTTCCACGGCGATCACCTGTTCGTCGAGGACGCGACCATCGTGCCCGACTCGACCTGGCCGGAGATCTATCTCGGCGGGTCCTCGGCGGCCGCGGTCGACGTGGCGGCCGAGCACGCCGATGTCTACCTGACCTGGGGCGAGCCGCCGGCGCAGGTCGCCGACAAGCTCGACACGGTGCGTCGGCGGGTCAAGGATCTGGGCTCTGACCGACGGGCCGCCGGCGACCTGCGGTTCGGGATCCGGCTGCACGTCATCAGCCGGCCGACCGCGGCCGAGGCCTGGGCCCAAGCCGATCGGCTGCTGGCCGGGCTGAGCCCCGAGCAGATTCAGCGGGCCCAGCAGATCCAGCGCAGCTCCGGATCCGAAGGCCAGCGGCGGATGACCGAACTGCACGGCGGCCGGACCGACAATCTGGAAGTGTCGCCGAACCTTTGGGCCGGCGTCGGCTTGGTCCGGGGTGGAGCCGGCACCGCCCTGGTGGGCAGCCACGAAGAGGTCGCCGATCGCATCGAGGAGTACTACCGCTTAGGGCTGGACGAGTTCGTGCTGTCCGGTTACCCCCACCTGGAGGAGGCGTTCTCGTTCGGGGAGGGTGTCCTGCCGATTCTGGCCGAACGGGGTCTGCTCGGCCCCACACCGACTACCTAAAAAGGAAGACAAGGCAATGCCGACCTACCCCCCCACGCCGCTGAGCTTCGCCTACTGGGTCCCCAATGTCAGTGGCGGACTGGTCACCTCGACGATCGAGCAGCGCACCGACTGGAGCTACGACTACAACGTCGCCCTGGCCCGGATCGCCGAGGAAGCCGGATTCGAGTACGCCCTGACCCAGGTCCGTTACACGGCCAGCTACAGCGCCGAATACCAGCACGAATCGACCAGTTTCAGCTTGGCGCTGCTGCTGGCCACCCAGCGGCTCAAGGTGATCGCCGCGGTGCACCCCGGGATGTGGCAGCCCGGCGTACTGGCCAAATGGCTGGCGACCGCCGACCACCTGTCGAACGGGCGCGTCGCGGTCAACATCGTCAGCGGCTGGCTCAAAGACGAGTTCACCAAGCTCGGCGAGCCCTGGCTCGAACACGACGAACGCTACCGGCGCAGTGCTGAGTTCATTCAGGCACTCCGGGCGATCTGGACCGAGAGTCCGGCCAACCTGGCCGGCGACTTCTACCGGATCCGCGACTTCAACCTGGCGCCCAAACCGCTGTCGTGGGAAGGCCGCCCCCACCCGGAGATCTTCCAGGGGGGCAACTCCACCGCGGCCCGCGCCAACGGCGGCCGTTATTCCGACTGGTATTTCTCCAACGGCAACGACTTCGACGGTGTCACAGCGCAACTGGCCGATCTTCGCCGGATCGCGGCCGATTCCGGTCGTGCCGAACCTCCTCGCTTCGGCCTGAACGGTTTCGTCATCGTCCGCGACACCGAGGCCGAGGCCAAGGAGGTGCTGCGGGAGATCATCGCCAAGGCCGATGTACCCGCGGTCGAGGGATTCGGCGCGGCGGTGCGCCAAGCCGGCGCCTCGACCGCGGACCAGCGGGGCATGTGGGCGGACTCCAGCTTCGAGGACTTGGTGCAGTACAACGACGGCTTCCGCACGCAGCTGATCGGTACCGCCGAACAGGTCGCCGAGCGCATCGTCGCCTACCGCAAGCTGGGCGTGAACCTGATCCTGGCCGGATTCCTGCACTTCCAGGAGGAGGTCGAGGCCTTCGGCCGCAAGGTGCTGCCGTTGGTACGCGAACTGGAGGCACAAGCCGGGCTGGCGCCGGCACCCGTGCCGGCACTGTCGTGACCGCCGGAACCACGGTGCGGCTGGCCAACCACGCCGAGGCGGTCGCCGCAGCACAGGCATTCGCCGACGCCGTGCGTCCCGGGGCGGCCGACCGGGACCGGGCCGGGGCGGTTCCGCGTGCCGAACTGGCCGAGTTCGACCGCTCCGGCCTGCCGGCGATCACTGTTCCGGTAGCCGACGGCGGGTCCGGGCTGGGACCGGGAACCCTCGCCGAGGGGATCCGCACGATCGCCGCCGCCGACCCGGCGTTGGCGCAGATCCCGCAGGGCCATTTCCTGGCCGTCGACATCCTGCGCCTGCTGGGCACGCCGGACCAGCGCAGCCGGCTGTTTCCCGCGGTGACCCAAGGGGGCCGTATCGCCCCGGTCCTGGCCGAACGCGGGGGCACGCACGCCCTCGATCTGAAAACCCGCCTCGTCGCCGACGGCCCGGGATGGCGCTTGGAGGGAATCAAGTACTACAGCACGGGCGCCATCACGTCGCACTGGCTGGCCGTCAGCGCCCTGGACCCCGACGACCAGCTGATCCTGGCGTTCGTCGAACGCGACAGTGACGGGGTGCGCATCGACGAGGACTGGTCGGCGATGGGCCAGCGTTCCACAGTCAGTGGCACAACGACTTTGGACGGCGTGCGCGTCGATGCCGGGTTCGTTCTGCCGTACGGGACGGCGTTCGCCGCGCCCCAGCTGCTCGGGGCGCGGGCGCAGCTGGTGCACGCGTCAATCGAAGCCGGTATCGCCGAGGGGGCACTGGCCGACGCAGCGGAGTTCGTCCGCACGCGCAGCCGGCCGTTCGCCGAGGCCTACCGAACCGCTCAGGCGCCGACCGCCGCCGAGGACCCCAACATCCGGTTGCGGATCGGCCGGTTGGCCACCCGCACGCGCGCCGCGGTGCAACTGCTGCGCTGGGCAGCCGGCGTCCTCGACGAGTCGGGGCTGATCCCGGCCGGCCCGGACGCCGCGGCACAGGGGTCGATCGCGGTGGCCCAGGCCAAGGCGTTCGCCAGCGACGTGGCCGTCGATATGGCCAGCGAGCTGTTCGCGTTGACCGGTGCCAGCGGGACCGACCTCAAGCACGGACTGGATCGGCATTGGCGCAATGCCCGCACGCACAGCGTGCACGATCCCGTGGATTGGAAGTACCACCACATCGGCGCGTGGGAGCTGACCGGGGTCCGGCCGCCCAATCACGCGCAGATCTGACCCGGCGGGCTCGTCAGCCGACGCTGTCGCGGACCCTGGCGGTCGTCGCGGCGAGCTCGTCGGCGGTGAACACGGGGTCGCCCAGCTCGGGGTCGGCGATCGGCAGCTGAACCCAGCTGGAGCAGCCGGCATACTCGGGGCTGCGCGCCAGCCGGACCGGGACCGACAGCGGCAACACCTGGACCACCAGCGCCGTCAGCCGGTGCTTGGGCCGGAAATCCAGCCGGTCGGCACGCACCGATTCGGCGGTCCAGATGTGCAGGTCAGCGATGTCGTCGAGCGCATCGGGCCGGTCGACCGGCAGCGCCGCAACGACTTTCGCCGCCGCGCGCACCAGTATCTGCTCGGCGGTGGAGTCTGCGGCCGCCGGCGCGAGCAGGTCACGGTGTTCAGGACGGACGCGCTCGGCGTGGCTGTGCACCGAGGTGGGGAACAGCAGGAACTCGTCGGCGCTGACTTCGAATCGCTTCTCGTGAATGCCGCCTTTGCGCAGCAGGATTCGTTGCCTACCGGCCAGCAGCGCCGCCACGACAGCGCTCCACTCCTTCAAGGCCATACCGTGCATTCCCCTCAGCCTAGCCCCGGCTACGGTGAACTGGTGAGTGACGACATTCTGCTGGTCCACACGCAGGACCGCATCCGAATCCTGACCCTCAACCGTCCGCAGGCCCGCAATGCGCTGTCGGCGGCCTTGCGCGACGCCATCTTCAGCGCGCTGGCCGCCGCCGATGCCGACGCCGACGTCGATGTGGTGATCCTCACCGGAGCCGACCCGGTCTTCTGCGCGGGTCTGGACCTCAAGGAGTTCAGCGAATCCACGGCGCTGCCCGACATCTCCCCGCAGTGGCCGCCGATGACCAAGCCGGTGATCGGTGCCATCAACGGCGCGGCGGTCACCGGTGGGCTGGAATTGGCTCTGTACTGCGATGTTCTGATCGCATCGGAGCAGGCCCGGTTCGCCGACACGCACGCCCGCGTCGGCCTGCTGCCGTCCTGGGGCCTCAGTGTTCGTCTCCCCCAGAAGGTCGGGGTCGGTCTGGCCCGCCGGATGAGCCTGACCGGCGATTACCTGTCGGCGGCCGACGCGCTGCGGGCCGGCCTGGTCACCGAAGTGGTGCCCCACGATGAACTGCTTGCGACCGCCCGCGCCGTGGCAGGCTCCATCGTCGGCAACAATCAGGCCGCGGTGCGGGCGCTGCTGGCCTCCTACCACCGCATCGACGAGTCGCAGACGGCCACCGGACTGTGGATCGAGGCGATGGCGGCCAAGCAGTGGCTGCACACCGTGAGTGGCGCCGACGTCGCCGCCAACCGGGCAGCGGTGCTCGAGCGCGGGCGCGCCCAGGTGCAGTGATCGTGGCGCGCACACGTTGACCCCCGACGGCCCCCCGTACCCCGCAAGTCCGCACGCCGACTTCCAGCCGCCCCCACCTCGGCGGCGGCTCCTCGACGTGATCGGCGCGTCGTTGCTCGCTGTGTTGCTGCTTGTGGCGTGCGGGCTGGGCTGGGTGTATTCGATGTTCGCCGGGATGGTGACCACGCAGTGCTCGGCTGCTCACCAGTGCAGTGGCGGCCTGATCAGCGCCGCCTACCTGGTGTCTTGGGGCGGCATGGCGGTCGCGATCGTCACCACGTTGG
>NZ_JRMK01000066.1:0-23369 GCF_000972925.1 Mycobacterium sp. UM_Kg1
TGTGTATAAGAGACAGCTCGGCGGCTACGAAGGCGGGGGAGAGGTCCAACTCCTCGTTACTGTGTTCACGAGCTGCCAAGCCCTGCAACATGATGCGGCTGAGCAACGCAGCGGTCTGGTCGGCCGCGGATTTGTGCCGGATGACGTCCAGGCCTACGTGCATCATCGACTGACAGATCCGATCGGCCAGGGTCGGCAGGTCGAGATCGGGCCGGATATAACCGCTCCACCGCGCGGCCCGCAGGGTCTGCAGCATCGCCTGCTGCGCGTTGGTCGGCGGTTCCTGCAGCAGTTTGACCAGCTCGGGGTTGGCGCTGGGGGCCTCATAGAACGACATCTGCAGCGCGGCGCGATGCGCGACGGCGCATCGCGCGATCGCCGATCCCAGCTCGACGATCGCTTCGGCCCCCGGCGCTGGGCCCAGCTCATCCAGCCGTTCGTGCGCCACCTCGCCGAGGCGCTCGAGGTCGGTGTGGTAGCGCCGGACCAACTCCACCAGGATGGCCTCTTTGGAGTCGAAATGGTGGTAGAGGCTGCCGGGCAGAATTCCGGCGGCGTCGGCGATCTCCTGCAGCGAGGTGCGCAGGCCCGATGAGGCGATCAGCGTGGCCGCGGTCTGCAGGATTTCGGTCCGCCGCGTTCCGTCGTCATAGCCGCCGCTAGGCTTCGCAGAAGATGCCGCTCGGGCTGGCTTTCGGCGCCCCACCGCACCTCCACTGCTCGCGTGATCAGCTGGGAACCGACCCGAGCCTGACGACCGAATATTTGGTTGAAACGCTACCAGAATGCCGCTGTCCGACCTCGCCGTCGGGGCCGTGCCCAGTCAGGTCCCGGTGGGCAGCTTGGCGGCCAGGTCCAGGACCGTCACGGTGTCGGTGCCGGTCTTCTTCAGCCGCTGCGAGGAGCGATAGCCCAGGTCGACATCGCGGGCTTGGGCCCGCAGCGCACCGACGGTGAGCTGGTCGCGGGGAAGCTGGGCGAACATGTCAAAGGAGAACAGTCGCAATGCGTTCTCGTGGGTGATCTTGTCGATCTCGTCGTCGGGCAGCCCGGCCAGGTATCCGGCCAGTGACTCCGGAGCCAGCGGCCAGGTCGAGTCCGAGTGGGGATAGTCGCACTCCCAGGTGATCATGTCGAGGTTGAGCTTGTCCCGGTTCTCGATGCCGAAGCCGTCGTCGATGAAGCACGTCACGATGCGTTCCAGAAAGACCTCGCTGGGCAGCTTGTCGCCGAAGTTCTGGTGGGTCCAGGCCCGGTGCATCTTATAGACCCGGTCGACGCGCTCCAGGAAGTACGGGATCCAGCCGATGCCGCCCTCGGACAGCGCGAAGGTCAGGTCGGGGAACTTGCGCAACGTCGGAGACCAGACCAGGTCCGCCGCGGCATTGACGATGCTCATCGGCTGCAGGGTGATCATGGTGTCCACCGGCGCGTCGATCGAGGTGATCACCACCGAGGACGATGACCCGATGTGCAGACACACGACGGTGTTCTCGTCGCTGCAGGCCTGCCAGAACGGATCCCAATGAGGATCGTGCAGCGATGGGTAGTCCAGCTTGGTCGGGTTCTCCGAGAAGGTGACCGCATGGCAGCCCTTCTTGGCCACCCGTCGGACTTCCTCGGCCATCAGCTGGGGGTCCCAGATCGGCGGCAGTGCCAGCGGGATCATCCGACCCGGATAGGTGGCGCACCACTCGTCGATGTGCCAGTCGTTGTAGGCCCGCAGCACCGCCAGCCCGAGATCCTTGTCCTTGGCACGCGCGAAGTACTGCCCGCAGAACTGCGGATAGGACGGGAAATTCATCGCGGCGGCAACGCCGTTGGCGTTCATGTCCCAAATGCGCTCGTGAATGTTGTAGCAGCCTTCGCGAATCTCGCTCAGTTTGGTCGGTTCCGCGCCGTACTCGTCCGGCGGGCGGCCGGCCACCGCGTTGAGGCCGATGTTGGTGGCCTCCTGCCCCTCGAATACCCATGCGTCAGTGCCGTCGGCCCGCTGGATCAGCTGGGGAACGTCGTCCTTGTACTTATCCGGGATATGGCCCTCGAACATGTCAGGTGGCTCGACAAGGTGATCATCGACGGAGACGAGGACGAAGTCGTCCATCTTCATGCGGGCTCCTCGAGCTGCGTTGCTAGGTCACAGACGTCGCCTGTCCGACTCTACGGCGGAACAGATATTTGGTCAATGATTCCGTCAGTCGGCGATGGACGCGAACTCGGGCGCGATCAGATCGTTGAGCTCGGTCCACGGCACGGTCACCACCTTGAGCCCGCGACCGAACTGAACCTCGGGTATCTGCAGAGCGATTCCGTCACGGGTGGGGACCCAGTACTTGAAGTTCACGTCGACCGGTGCGAACTGCCCGGCGCGACGCCAGTCGCGCAGCTGCGACGGAGAGGCGACCGACGCCAGCTGCGCCTCCGTGCTTGCACCCAGCCTCGTCAGGCCGGCGGTCTTGTCGCGAAACAGGTTGTCCCACGTGATGATGTCGCCGCTGCGGGCGTCGCACACCACCGTCCCCACGGTGCGCATCGGCATGTGCGGCTCGGCGGTGTTGTAGGACCCGACGAAGACCTGCGAGACAGTCGTGGCCCGTACAGTCAGGGTTCCGCTCGCGTCGAACGTCCATGGCCGCCGTGTCGATCCGTCCCACGTCGCCTGGGTGACTTCGCGGTTCGCCTCGGCGTCGATGTGATCGTTGATCAGCGGGGCCGCCGGTGCATCGCCGTCGGCGAGGCGTTGATAGCGCACCGTCCAGGTCCCCAGCCCGTCCAGGCTGGTACCGGAGATCAGCGCCTCGGCCGGTTCGGCCCGGGCCACCCCGGCCAGCACCGTGCTGCTCAGTGCCAACAGCACGAGCGCCATCAGGATGCTGCCCGCGGCGGCCACTACTTCAGCTCGACGTGACTGGCCAGCCATCGGCCACCGATCCTTTCCATCGTCGTGGCAACCCGGCTGCGGTCGGCCGACGGATCGGCGGATTCCGAACTGTCCTGCCGGGGAACTTCGGCCTCGTTGTCGCTGATCTCAGCTGTCATGGTCGCGTCCTGGGTCAGCGTGGCGGATCGGGGGGCAGTGGGGTATTCATCGGCACGCCCCCGAACGGGGTGGGCAGCGTCAGGGGATCGGGGGGAACCGGGTCGGCCTGCGCCTTGGGGTCAGCCCCGGGGGGTGGTCCCGCCGTGTCATCTCCGGGCGGGCGCGGAGCGTTACGGGCGCCGCGCACCAGAACGGAGGGGTCGGGGTTGGCGCAGTAGGTGTACAGGTACGGCTCGGGGTAGTTGGGGATGGCCGGTGGCAGTGGGGGCAGCCCGTAATCGCAGCTGTAGCGCGGATACAGGTCGGCGATCACCCAGACCGCCTTGTCGCGCACCACGCTGCTGAGCGCCTCCACCGCCGAGCCGCCGCGATCGGAGTTGACGATCTCGTTCAGCGCGGGCAGTCGGGCGTAGGAGAGTTGGGCGGTGCTGACGAGGTTGCCCAGCAACTGAACCATGGTGTCGGAGTTGTCCTCGATGATCTTGTCCATCATGGCAAGCGGACGTCCGCCGCGATCGGCCAGCAGGCGGAACCCGCCGTCCATGGACTGGGCTCCGGTCATGATGCCGCGCATGTTCTGGGCGGTGCGCGTCATGCCGGGGCCGGTGTCGACGAAGGTGGTCAGCACAGTGCGGCCGGTGCGCAGCACGCGAACGGTTTCGGGGAGCACCGAGTCGAGCGTCGAGATGAGAAACGCTCCGCCGTCGAGCAGCGCTGCGAGCTTGGCCGGACCCTGATTCGATACCCGCAGTTCGTCGGTGATGGCGGCCAGCTTCTCCGGATCGACCTGCGCCAGCAGCCCATTGGCGTCGGCGAGCAGCTGCGCCAGCGATACCGGAACCGCGGTGTGATCTTCGTCGATCACGGCGCCGTCGGTCAGGGCCGGTCCGCCGGGCTGCTCGGGCGCGAAGTCCAGGTACTGCTCACCGGCCGCCGACAGTGCCGAGACGCGGACCCGGCTGTTCTGCGGCACGCGCTTGCGGCTGTCGATCTCGATGGATGCCACCACGCCGGTATCGCCCAGTGATACGGCGTTGACCTTGCCGATCGGTACCCCGCGCAACGTGACATCCTGATTGGGCAGCAGCCCCCCGGACTCGCGCAGGTGGACCTGCACGGCGATGGTCGACCGGAATGGGCTGATGCCGAGCGTTCCGCCGACGATGTAGACCAACACGGCGATCAGGGTCACCGCGATACCGGCTACCGATGCGGCGACTCGGTGGCTGCGCAGCGCCGACACCGAAGTGACCAGCAGTCGCGCCGGCACGTCGAGCAGGTGTACGAGGCGGCTGCTCATCGCGGCTGGTGCTCAGGTCCGTAGATGCGGCTCAGCAGCAGGTTCCACTCGTAGCGCAGGCTGCCGATCATGGCGTGCCAGTCGGTGCCGTCGGGGCCGTGAATGCCCGGATCGCCGGGATAGTTCTTATCGGGCAACGCCCCAAGTGCCAGCTGAGTGATGATTCCCACCGCGTGGATGTCGGGCCCGCTGGTGATGTGGGTGATTCCGGAGATCATCCGATTCCAGATGTTCAGGTTCAGATCGGGGTCGGTGGAGATCTGATTGAAGACGTCCGACAGTCGGTTGAGGTCGCTGATGGTGCTGCGGGTATCGGTGCCCTGCATGGACGGGAATCGGTTGAGCTGGGTGGTGATTCGAGCCGATGCCGCAACCAGGTCAGCGACTCCGGTGGCGTTGTCGGCCAGGGTCTGCGTCGCCGGTGCGGCGGCGCTGAGCGCCTTGTTGAGGCTTTCGCGGCGAGCTGACAGGGTGGCGGCCAGTTCGGAGGTGTTGCGCAACGCGTCGTCGATCTGCGCTGAGCGCTGGTTCAAGCGCGACAGCAGCGCACTGGAGTTGTGCAGCAGGGTGGACACCTTTTCGCCCCGACCGCCCACCGCCGTACCCGCGCCGTTGACGGTGGAGACCAGTCGGCGGATCGCGCCGCCGTTGACCAGCAGTGCCGCCGAGCCGAGCACGTCTTCGATGGTCGCGGCCGAGGTCGTGTGGTCCAGCGCGATGGTGTCGCCATCGCGCAGCCGCTCGGAATCGATGGGCGTACCGGGTCCGGGGCGCATGGCGACGAAGATGTCGCCCAGCGGTGTGGCGGAGCGCAACTCGGCGACAGTGTCGTTGTAGAGCACCACGCCGGAGCTGACTTTCATGGTCACCAGCGCGGCGAATTCGTCAGCGGCAATGGATTCGACCTCGCCGATATCGGCGCCGTTGAGTTTGACCTTCGCTTTCACCGGCAGGTTCAGCGCGTTGCCGAATACGGCCCGCAGGGTGAGGTCCCCGTCGATCCGTCCCGGTGCGGGCAGCGGGATACTTGCCAGACCGCCGGCACAACCCGCCAGTGCCCACACCAGGACCGCGATCACCGTGGATCGCAGCGCGTGCCGAACGCCCGGTGCCACTCGGTGCCGGGTCATCGTCCCGCTCCCGCCATGTTCTCGAGCAGGCCGGTCATGCCCTCCACGAAGAACGTGGTGCCGAACGCGGGCGCGTTGTCGGCCACCGTGCCGGTGGCACAGCCCAGGTCTTTGATCCCGGCGAGATTGCAGATGTCCTTGGCCATTTGACCGTTGAGCATCAGCTTGTCGAGCGTGGGATGGATTCGCAGGGTCTGGCCATTGGGATCGACGGCGTTGTAGATGTTGGTGCCCACCAGCGGCAACACGTCGAGGATCTCCTCGACTTGGCGGCGGTGCTGCGTCAGCGTGGTCGTCAGCGCACCGAAGTCACCGACGACGCCCTTGATGGTGTCGCGGTTCTTCTCCAGCAGCGCTGCCGCCTGGTCGAGGATCTGGTTGGCCTTGGCGCCGGTCCTGCCGGCCCCGAGGTTCTCGGCGGCGATGACATCGCTGAGCGCACGAACGTTGGCTCCGAAGTCGCGGATCGCGGTGTCATTATCCGCGGCCGCCTGGGTCAGGTCGGCGAGGCTGGCCGCAATGGAGGCGATGGTTTTCTCGGTGGCAGCGCCGTTGTCCGAACTCAGGCGCAGGGCCTGGGACAGCTGATCGAGAGCTGCTTTGATGTCGGGTCCGCTGCCGGAGGAGATCTTGGCTCCGATGCCGATCAGATTGGCGAGCGGGCCGCGACCTTGACCGTCGCCGTCGAGTGCGCGAGAGAGCTTGTCGGCCATGGCCAGCGTGCGATCGAATTCGACGGGTGTCCGGGTGCGGGTCAGGCCCACGACATCACCGTCGCGCAGCTTCGGGCCACCGTCGTACGGCGGTGTCAGTTCGACATGGCGATCGGTCAGGATGGACGTGGCGACCGTCACGGCCTGCACGTCGGCGGGGATGTCGATGTTCTTGTCGATGACCAGCGTCACTTCGACGTAGCTGTCCTTGGGGTTGATTTCGGTGACCCTGCCGACCGGCATGCCCAGCACGGAGACGGAATTGCCCGCATACAGACCCACCGCCTCCTCGAACTGTGCCGTCACGGTCATCGCGCGGTGCGATCCCCCGGATGCCAGGTACCAGAGCAACATTGCGGTGCATACCAGCAGGGCTGATCCGATCGCGATCGGCGCGATACGGCGGCTTCGACGGCTCATCCGGGCATCCTCGCCGGGTCCGGTGGTGGCCAACCCGGAAAGGGATCGGCGGCCGGTTGGCAGTCGGTGAAGTACTGCGCCAGCCCGAACTGCTTGCCGCGCGCACTGAGCGCGCACATCCATGAGTCGATCAGCACCCCGGCCGGCAGGTTGATATCCAGTGCGGTGCCGCTGCCGCTGGCGTTGGCCAGATTGCGGAACGCCACCGGCATCACTTGCAGTGTGTTGCGCACCAGTTCGTCGTGGGTGGCGGCCATCTGCGCGAATTGGCGCATGTTGGCCAACAGGTCGTTGATCGCCGGCTCGTCGTTGAACAGCGTCTTCAAGGTGTCCACCAATGCGGTGATGCCGTCGAGCAGTCGGTGCACCGATGCCTGCCGGGCGTTGATCGTCTGGAGCAGGTCGGCGCCTTGGATGACCAGAGCACCGAGATCGGCCTTCTGGTCTCGGATCAGTCCGGTGATGGTGTCGACGTTGCGCAGCAGTGACCCCATCTGGTCGCGCCGCGCGGCGATCACGTCGGCCAGGGATGTGACGTTCCGCAGGGCCTCGGGCAGTGCCTCGGGAACACCGGCCAGGCCGCCGCTGAGCTCGGCCATGGATTGGGCGATGCGGTCGGCGTCGACCTGTTCGAACGTGGTGGTCGCGTCGGCCAATGTGGCCTGGAGGTTGTAGGGAACCGAGGTGTTCGCCAGGGGGATGGTGCGCGCAGCCAGCGCGCCGTCGCCGGCGGGGGACAGCTCCAGATAGCGGCGCCCCAGCAGTGTGGTCAGCTTGATCGCCGCGCGCGAGGCTTCACCGAGTCGAATGCCGTTGCCGACGGTGAACTTCCCCGTCACGTGGTTGCCGGCGAGTGCAACGTCTTTGACCGTGCCGACTTCGATTCCCGCCACGGTGACCTGATCACCGGGCCGCAGCTGGGCGGCCTGGGCGAACTCGGCCTGGTATCCGCTGCGACCGACCGACAGCTTGCCGATGCCGACGAGGGTCAGGATCACCACCGCCATGACCGCTACCGAGACGGTGCCCACCCAGATGGCGTTGTAGGCCTCGATGGGGCGTCTGGGTCTCCGGGGCATCGGCTGCCTACCTGCAGATCGGTGAGTGTTGGACGACATTGCCCGGGGAGGCGAGTTTGACGGTACCCGGGATCACCCGGCCCAGGAACGCGAAAACGGTGGCATTGATGTCGCAGATGTAGCCGTCGATGTAGCTGCCGCTCTGGGTTGCCCGGGCCAGGCCCTTGAGCACCAGCACGAGATTCGCCCCGTAGTAGGCGAATCGCTGCCTGCCCTCGCCGGTGAGGTGGCCGACGAATCCCGGCTCACGCAGCAGAAATTCTTGGAGCTGGGGGTAGACGGCATCGAGCATGACCGCCAGCCGGTCCGTCGCCCCGGTGATCGACCCGGCCGAGGTCATCAGCTCGTCGCGCCGGCTGGCCAGGGTCGCCAAGGAGCTGCGGGAGTTTTCGATCACGGCATGCAGGTCGCGGTCTTGGCGGGCCAGGATCGCCGTGACCTCGTCGAGGTTGGCGATGACTTCGCCGAGGATCTGATCCGGGCCCGCGAACGATTCGGCGAGGGCGGAGGTCTGACTGATCAAGGTCACCAAAGAGGCGGAGTCGCCCTGCAGCGCCGCGATGATGCCGCTGGTGAGGTTGTCGACCTGTTGTGGACTCAACAGGGTGAACAGCGGCTCGAATCCGTTGAGCAGATGCGAGATGTCGAAGGACGGTTGGGTGCGCTCGACCGGGATGCCGGCGCCCGGCGGCAGCAGGTTGTGCGAGGTCGCGGATCCGGGGGACAGTCCCAGGTATCGCTGGCCGATGATGTTCTGATACGTCACCGATGCCACGGTGTCGTCGTAGATGGCCTGGGTCTTGGGTACCCGGAAGCTGACCTTGGCGAGATTGCCGACCAACTCGACTCGGTCGACGCGTCCGACCCGGACCCCCGCGGTGCGCACATCGTCGCCGCTGTGCAGACCTGACACGTCGGTGAACATCGCGCTGTAGGTGGTGGTGGGGCCGGTGATCTCGCGGCGAAGCGTGACGTAGACCAGCCATGTTGCGGTGGTCGAGACCACCAGGAACAGACTCAGTCCCAACAATGCCCGACGGTGTCTCATAGCGCACCGCCGGCGTCACCGGTCAGGCGAACTGTGTTGCCGCGCAGCAGTGGCGCGAGCAGGACCTCGGCGGCGGTACTGGCGTGATCGCCCATGATGACCCTCAACTGTTGTTTCTCCCGGGAACTGCCGACCGGGCCGACGTTGCCGCCGATCACCGCCGCCTCGGGTTGTGCCGGTGCCGCGGGATCGGGGTCCGGTGGCGCGGGCGCGGGCGCGGGCAGGTCGGGTCCGGCCGGCGGGGGCAACACCGAGCCCCGCGGGGGTGCGAAGTTGGGGCGGTTCTCGGTGATGCCGGGAGGCAGCGGAAATCCGCGCGATTCCAGTGACGGGGTCAACGCCGGTGCGGTGGGAACCTCGGGCGCGGTGAAGCAGCTGGGCCCGGCCATGTCGCCGTAGCGGGGGCAGTCCGCTCGCACATAGGTCCGGGTCGGGTTCAGTGAGATGACGGCTTTGGCCACCAGTTGATTGGTGTCGTCGTTCCAGGCGATGTCCATGACCCGGCCCACCAGCGTGGTCAGCCGGCTGGCGATCGCGTGCAGTGTGTCGCCGTGATCGCTCAGCACGCCCAGCACCGGTGTGAGCTTGGTGGAGATGTCGATCATGCGGTCGGTGTTGTGATCGAAGGCGTCGCCGAGCACACCGGCCGTGCCGAGCCCGGCGGAGAGCAGATTCGTCAGTTCCGAACGTTTTTCGGCGAGCGTGCGCATGGGCGTGACCGCCTCGTCGAGTGCGTCGAGCAGGTCCGGGGCGGTCTGCCTCAGCGCAGCGGTCGCCGCGGACAGCGCTGACAGGGTCGAGGGGCTCATCGTGTCGCCGGTGACGACGGCGTTGAGTTCGTCGACGATCTGGTTGAGGTCGCGCCCCGCGTTCTGCAGCCGCTCGCCGCGCCCGCTGGTGGCGTCGCCCAGGGCGGTGAGCCATCCGACGCTGTCGGCGGCGGGCCGGCGTCCCACCGCAGCCAGCAGTTGGCGGAACTTGTTCAGCGTGGTCTGGAACAGCACGGTCGGCAAGGTCTGGTCCTCGGCGATCACCGCGCCGGATCGCACCGGGGCCGAGCGGGGGCCGTGGTCGACCAGCTGTACCGACGAGACGGCGAAGACGTTGGACGGCACCACCCGGGCGGTCACGGTGCCGGGAATGCCGGAGGCATGTGCACGGTGCAGGTCGATCCGCACGATGTTGGTCCGCCCCGCTGTTCCGGGCGTGACGGCTGAGACGAATCCGACCAGGACGCCGCGGAATTTCACGTCGGACTTCACCGGCAGCCCGTCGCCGACGTTGGTGAGCTCGGCGGTGATGCGAATGGACTGCCGCAGAGCGCCCTGGGATTGAGCGATCAGCAGTGCCACTGCAATGGTCACGATTGCCAGCAGTGCCAACCCGGTGAAGAACAGGCGAAGGTTCGACGGGCCGCGGTCATTGGCGTCGAAGGAGTTCGGCACGATCAGCCACCGAACCTGGCGCCGGCGTCGACGCCCCACATCGCCAACGTCAGCAACGCGTTCAGAATGATCACCACGGTGATGGTGGCCCGCATCGCATGCCCCGCGGCGACTCCGACGCCCTGGGGGCCACCTGAGGCGAAATAGCCGTAGTAGCACTGGATCACTGCGGCGAAGAAGATGAAGATGACACCTTTGGCCGTCGCGTAGAAGACGTCGCGTCCGCTGCTGAACAGCGAAAAGTAGTGTTCGTAGGTGCCGGCGGAGGTGTCCGCGATGACGCCGACGACGACTTGCGCCGACAGGTATGCCGCGGCCAGGCAGACCAAAAACAGCGGGATAGCCGCCGCCACGGACGCCGCTACGCGGGTGGTCACCAGGTAGGGGATCGGTTTGATCGCCAGTGCGTCCATCGCGTCGATCTCCTCGGCGATGCGCATGGCGCCCAGTTGGGCGGTGAAGCGGCAGCCGGCCTGGGTGGTGAAGGCGATGGCGATCATGACCGGCACCAACTCGCGGGTCGAACCCCATGAGGACAACAGTCCGGTGGCCGGTCCCAGGCCCAACAGGTTCAGCGCGTTGTAGCCCTCGATCGCCAGAAGTGCCCCGGCGGTGATCCCGAGCACGAGCGACACACCCATGGTGCCCCCGCCGACGACGAGAGCGCCGTTGCCCCAGGCGATATCGGACAGGTTACGGACGAACTCCCGACGGTAGCGGGCCAGCATCAGCGGCACGGCGACCAGGACGCGACAGATGAAGTCCAGCATGTGGCCGGCCTTGGCGATCGGCCGCCACACCAACTCCGCCGCCCGAAGGATCTGGTGCACCGCACTGGGGCGGTAGACGGCGACGGCCATGGTGCCTACAGGCTCGCCTTGGGAAAGAGCAGCAGGTAGAGCTGGCTCATCCCGACGTTGACGATCATCAGCAGCAGGATCGATTCGACCACCGCCGCGTTCACCGAGTTCGCGACCCCGGCCGGTCCTCCTCGGGTGTCCAGGCCCTTGTGACAGGCCACCACGGCCACGATCGCGCCGAAGGCGATCGCTTTGGCCAGCGCCAGCGCCAGGTCATCGACCGTCGCGAAAGAGGCGAAGGTGGCCACAAAAGACCCCGGCGTTCCGCTTTGCACGTAGACGTTGAACAGGTACCCGACGAAGAAACCCGCGCACGTGGCGAGCCCGGTCAACGCCACCCCGATCAGGATCAGCGCCGCGAAGCGCGGCACGACCAGTCGGCGGATCACCGAGACGCCCATCACCTCCATCGCGGCGACTTCTTCACGCATGGTCCGAGATCCCAGGTCCGCGCTGACTGCCGAACCGACCGCTGCCGCGAGCAGTATCGCGGCCACCAGAGGAGCGCCCTGACGGATCACCACCAGACCGTTCGCGGCACCCGAGAGGGATTCCGCGCCGACTTGGCCGGCGAGCACGGCGAACTGAATCGACAGCGTGACTCCGACCGGAATGGTCACCAGCAGCGTCGGGACCAATGCGGTTCCGGCCATGAAGGCCGCCTGCTTGACGAACTCCGACACCGCGAAGCGCCCGGTGACCAGGTCGATGAACAGGTATTGCACGGTACGCAGACCCAGAGTTGTCTGGCCGCCTACGGTTCCCAGCGATCGCAGAGGATGCGACCAGACGTAGGACCGAAGCCACGCTCCGATCTCGGCGAGCGAAGCACCCTCGGCATGCTCGCCGCGCTCCGATGTGACAGCCAGCGGAACCTCCCCGTTCTGCTCGACGATTGCGACCCGAGAGTCGCCATCGGACGCCAAGCCGTCGATCGACCTTCGTACCGAACCGGCCCCACCTGCAGCTGTCGCGAGTCGACCGCAACGGCATGGCGGACCCAATGTTTGGTTTCCTCAGCGGAGCCTATCGCGCGGTGCCGCATGCGGTCAACGCTTTGGCGCCGTCGTGTCGATGCCGAACCGAGCCGCTGTCAGTGGCCCACCAATGGCTGGTTCGGCACCCCCGGGAACAGTTGCTCGCTGGGGCCGGAGTTCACCCAGCCGCCCAGCTTGGTGGCCAGATGGGGTGCGAAGACCGCGCCGTACAAACCGTTTCCGATCACGATGACGGCCAGAACCGACAGCACCGACGCCTGCAGCCGTGTCTTCGAGCGCTTGTCGGCCCACATCTCGATGACGTTTCTGCCCTGCGAATCCGTGCGCCCGAGCAGGTAGGTGAAGACCATCATCTGCACCCCCATCGCCAGGGAGTCGTAGAGCGGGTATTGGTGGACGGTCCCCTCCCGCAACGCCAGACCGGGGATCACATAGCCGTAGTGGAAGATGCCGAACCGGGCTCCCAGAAAGGCGTTGAACAGCAGCGCCCAGCAGAATCCGACAACCAGTCCCACGCTGAGCAGCGTGAACGGCCGGCGCCAGCCGAATCTCGTACTCAGTCGGCGTCCCAGCGCCGCGCCGAGGACGGCGGGCAGCACGAAATAGGCGATATAGCCGACCGGAACCGACGAGGGCAGGCCGCCCCACGTCATGTTCAACGGCCACCACGACGGCATGCGCGGCAGGGCCGGCGGGAACTGCGCGTATACCGCCCAGTCGTACGGCGCCTCGATCCAGGAGAACGAGATCGCCGAGATGCACAGCAGGAGCAGCGGATGCAGCCGGCCTCGCCGAATGCTCAGATACACCCCGGCCGCGGTGAACCCGATACCGCCGATGTAGGCGAAGGAAATGCCGGCGATCAGCAGCGGGGTCAACTCGGTGTTCATCGCCGCACCTGCTCCGCGCCGCGGGCTTCGGGATCCCAGCGCCACACGGCGCCGAAAATCACGGCGATCAGTCCGAACAGCGTGCCCAGCATAATCACAGCGCCCACGTCGCGCTCTCCTTCGGCTACTTTTGACAGATAGTGGCCACTATCCAATCTAGGTAGCGGAGACTATCTTAAAACTGCGCCGCATCGGGTGCGATTCGAGGAGTGAAACAGGTTGAACCAGGCAGCGTCGTCCGCCACCGAACGGCAGTCTCCGGCGACCCGCAGGTCGCGCGGAGAGCCACGCCGGCTGCTGCTCGACGCCGCGCGAGACCTTTTCGGCCGGCAGGACTACCGGAGCACGACCACGCGCGAGATCGCCCAGGCGGCCGGCGTCACCGAGCCGCTGCTGTTCCGGCACTTCGGCTCGAAGGCGGCGCTGTTCCGGGAGGCCCTGGTCGCTCCCTTCACCGGTTTCGTCGAGGACTTCGCCCGGACCTGGCAAACACTTGACCCCGAACAGACCAGCGAGGAAGAGTTGGCGCGCCACTTCGTCGGACGCCTCTACGACGTGTTCGTGCGTCATCAGGGGCTGCTGGTGACGCTCATGGCCTCGGATTCGCTCACCGAAGACGAGGCGGCGCAGGCCGGTATCGCCGATGTCCGTCGCGCCATCGCAATGTTGGGCAGGATCAGCGCCGAAGGGATGAACCTGCGATCGATCGGAGCGGCGCACCCGAACCTGCCGGCGCACTCCACGGTGGCGATGATCGCCGGTATGGCCGCGCTGAGGTCGACCTACTTCGGGTCCAGGCCACCTTCGAGAAAAGTGATCGTCGAGGAACTCACCCAGGCGAGCCTGCACGGCTTCCTGCACCGCAACAGCTGAGATCGCCCAACCAACGCCTCGCCGAAGGGATGTGACCTGTGACAGGTGCCAGCGCCATCGAGTTGTACTACGACCCGTTCGACCGCGGTATCGACGACGACCCGTACCCGGTGTGGAAGCGCATGCGCGAAGAAGCCCCGCTGTACTACAACGAGAAGTTCAACTTCTACGCGTTGAGTCGCTACGACGATGTGGTGCGCGAGCTGCCGAATTGGGAGACCTACCGCTCCGGACGCGGAACCACCGCTGACATCTTGTTCAACAATCTCGAGGTGCCGCCGGGGATCCTGCTGTTCGAGGATCCGCCACTGCACGATCTGCACCGCAGCCTGCTCTCGCGGGTGTTCACCCCCCGGCGGATGCTCTCGGTGGAACACCTGGTGCGGGAATTCTGCGTCAAAGAGCTGGACCCGCTGGTGGGCGCCGGAGGTTTTGACTTCATCGCCGATCTCGGAGCGGTGATGCCGATGCGGACCATCGGTTATCTCCTGGGTATCCCGGAGAAGGATCAGGAGGCGATCCGGGACCGCAACGGCTCATTCATCGAGATGGCCGAAGGGCGAGAGCCCGGTGACTTCACCCAGCAGATCTTCGCCGACAGCATCGTGATGTTCTCCGAATACATCGAGTGGCGCGCCAATCACCCCTCCGATGACTTGATGACCGAGCTGCTGCGCGCGGAGATCGATGAGCCCGACGGCACGCGGCGTCCGCTGTCGCGCACCGAGGTATTGGCCTACACGGCCATGATCGCCGGCGCGGGGAACGAGACCACGGCGCGGCTGATCGGTTTCATGGCGCAGCTGCTCTCGGATCACCCCGACCAACGCCGGGAGCTGGCCGCCGATCCGGGCCTGATTCCGGGCGCAATCGAAGAGACACTGCGCTATGAGCCGCCGTCTCCGGTGCAGGCCCGCTATGTGGCGCGTGACGTCGAGTATTACGGCCGCCGGGTTCCGGAAGGCTCGTTCATGTTGCTGCTCAACGGTTCCGCCAACCGCGACCACCGGCATTTCGTCGACCCCGATCGCTTCGACATTCACCGCGAGGGCGGGCACCTGAGCTTCGGCAAGGGCGTGCACTTCTGTCTCGGGTCGGCACTGGCCCGGCTGGAGGCCCGGGTCGCCTTCGAAGAGGTGCTCAAACGGTGGCCGGACTGGGAGGTCGACTACGCGGGCGCCGAGCGCGCACACACCGCCAGTGTTCGGGGGTGGGCGAGGTTGCCGGTGATCGCACGGTGACGCTGACATAGAACCAGGGGCCTAGGCGCCGTTGACGAGCCTGCCCGCGGAAAACGAGCAGCGCAACGCCTAAGACGATTGACTGTGGTCACGGCGGACTCTACGGTGGAACAGATATTTGGTCACCATAGGTGGACGAGGAGACCGTGAACCACCACGATGCTGACGAGTCCCTGCAGCGCTGGAACCTGTTGGCGTCCGCGCTATCTGGGATACCACTGGCAGTGGCGGCCGTTGCCGTCGGCGAAGCGCCCTGGACCGACGGCAAGACCGTCTACATCGGCGCCGGCCTGGACGCGGCCCGCCAGCTCCAGGAGGTGACCGTTCAGGCCTGCCTGCTCGCGGCGGGAAGCCTGGATGGCGAGCTGATGCGCAGGCTGGTCCGTCGCCGAGGTCTCGCGGCGCGTTATCTGGCCATCGAGGGCCACCGGGCCTTGGCGGCCAATAGGGAACTGGTGCCGCCGGCAGCGGCGTCGCTGATCGACGAGCGCCTCGCCGCACGCAGCGACTCGCCGGCCGCATCGCTGGTCCTGGCGAGCACGGTGGCCGAGGCGCCGCCGGCGGCGTTCGGTGTTCTTCGGCCGGGAAAGCTGCTGGCTGAGCAGAAAAGCCACGCCGAATCCGATCTTCCACAGACGCACCGACCGCGCCACCAGCGCACACCGCCGGCCGACCTCGACGACGGCGCCGAGAGCGGTGAAGACACCGTCGATGTGTTCTCCAGTCCGGTCGGCGGCAGCGGGGCGCTCGGACGGCTGGTCGCCAAGATGCTGGAGGTGACTCGTCGGCTGCGCGGCAACGGCCCCCCGGGAGCCGATGCCCCCACCCGCCGGACGCGTTCGGGGGTGCGGGGCGCCGGCAGCGTCGTGTCCTCGGCTGGAACGGGCGGGCTCGACGACGACACCGGTGTGCGCGACGGCGTGGGTGTGACCTATCCCGAGTGGGATCTTCAGCGGCGCAGCTATCGCCCCGACTGGTGCACCGTCGTGGAGGTTGCGGCCGACCCCGGTACCGGACCGGCGTTGCCGGCGACCGACTATGGGTTGCGCCGGCCGCTGGCCCGGCTCGGTCTCGGCTTGGACCGCTACCACCGGCAACCCCAGGGTGACGACATCGATCTGGATGCCGCGATCGAGGGACGGGTCGAAGTGCTGGCCGGCTCGGCACCCGACGAAGCGGTCTACCTCGACAGCCTGCGGCGGCGACGGGATCTGTGCGTGCTGGTCCTGCTGGACATCTCCGGCTCGGCGGCTGAGCCGGGCTCTGCCGGCCAAACCGTGCACGAACAGCAGCGCGCGGCGACAGCAGCGCTGGCCACCGCGTTGCACGGCCTGGGGGACCGGCTTGCGCTCTATGCGTTTTCGTCCCAAGGCAGGAACGCGGTGCACCTCATACCGGTGAAGCGCTTCGACGACGCGCTGGATGCGCTGGCCATGCGGCGACTGGCGGGCCTGAAGCCCGGGGCCTACTCGCGGTTGGGCGCCGCCATCCGGCACGGCTCTGCGGTTCTGGAGAGCAGCGGCGGGACCCCGCGCCGACTGCTCGTCGTGCTCTCCGACGGGTTGGCCTACGACCACGGCTACGAGCGGCGCTACGGTGCGGCCGACGCCCACCGAGCCCTCGTCGAAGCCCGTCGCAGCGGCACCGGCTGTCTGTGTCTCACGGTCGGGGCGGCTACCGACGTCGAGGAGTTGCGCCGGGTCTTCGGCAGTGCCGCGCACGCGACCGTACCCCGGCTTGACCAGCTTCACCGCGTGATCGGGCCGCTGTTCCGCGCGGCGCTGAGCGCGGCCGACCTGCGACGCCGGGTCGCGTAAGCAGAAGGGTGAGGAAGAACATGGCAGCTGCGACGCGCGCGACGCGTCCCTACTACGTGGCCACCGGCAACGAGGAGCAGGTCTTCAAAGCCGCCTATCGGCAGGGACTGTCGATCGTCCTCAAAGGCCCTACGGGATGCGGCAAGACCCGCTTCGTCGAGGCGATGGCGCACGACTTGGGCCGGCCGCTGATCACCGTCGCCTGCCACGATGATTTGACCACCGCCGATCTGGTCGGCCGGTTCCTGCTGCGCGGTGGTGAGACCGAGTGGGTGGACGGGCCGCTGACGCGAGCCGTGCGCGAGGGCGCCATCTGTTACCTCGATGAGGTGGTGGAGGCCCGTCAGGACACCACGGTGGTACTGCACCCGCTGGCCGACTACCGTCGCCAGTTGCCGATCGAGCGGCTGGGCGTGACCCTCGATGCCGCCCCGGGATTCGGGCTGGTGGTGTCATACAACCCGGGCTATCAGAGTGTGCTCAAGGACCTCAAGGACTCCACGCGGCAGCGCATGGTGGCCATCGAGTTCGGTTTCCCGGCAACCGAGGTCGAGGTGAAGGTCGTCGCGAGCGAGGCCGGTGTCGACCACGAGCGGGCAGCGGAGCTGGTCCGGCTCGGGCAGGCGATTCGGCGCGTGGAGACCGGCGGACTGCGCGAGGTGGCCTCGACCCGGGTGTTGATCGCCGCCGGGCGCCTGATCGCCGAGGGGCTGGCACCGCGCGAAGCGGCCCGGGCCGCCATCGCGGGGCCGCTGACCGACGATTCCCTGGTGTCCCGTGGCCTGGTGGAGATGATCGCCGTCTACCTGCCGGAGAAGTGATTGACGGTCGGATAGCCGCAGGCTAGGGTCTGAACAAATATTAGGTTCGTCACGGAGGCGAGATGTCCTACGAGAGCACCGCGGAACCGATCAAGATCGGTTATCTGATGGACTTCCGGCTTCCCGAGGGCTTCCCGAAGACCTACTTCGAAGACCTGACCCAACCCTTTGATCTGACCTTCAAACAGGCAACCGAGAACGGATTGCTGGATCGGCCGGTCGAAATCGTCTACCGCGAGGTCGAGGGCCTGCCCAAGGGGTCGGTCAAGGCGGTCATCGACGCCTACGGCGAACTGTGCGACGAGGGGTGCCTGGCCGTCTTCGGGCCGCACATCACCGACAACTGCGTGCCGACCAGCGAGGCGATAGCGGAGCGCTTCAAAGTTCCCTGCATCAGCGTCACCGGATCCGACGAAGCGCTGGGGGAGTGGTTCTTCGCGTTTCCGCAGGGCTCGCTGACCGACGAGCCGATTTTCTGGACGGACCTGCTGGCCAAAGGCGGCCACACCGAAGTCGGCGTGCTCAAAGAGCAGTCACTGGTTGGCGAGACCTACCTGAAGAACTTCCGGGAGGCGTGCCGGCGCAAGGGCATCCGGATCGTGGCCGAGGCGACGATAGCGCAGACAGCCCAAGACGTGTCGGCGGCGGTCCGCACCCTGCATGAGGCAAAGGCGCCGGCGATCGTGCACTGCGGATTCGGATTCGGGATCGTCTTCATCAACCCGGCGTTGCAGGAGCTGAATTGGGATCCTCCCCGTTTCACCAGCACTGCGTTCCAGAACGCGTGGATCAACCCGATCATGTGGAACGCGTTCATGGGCTGGGTCGGCATCGACCAGTACGACGAGGGGAACCAGGTCGGTCAGGCGTTCCTCGACGACTACCAGCAGGCCTACGGCCGGCGAACCGAGTGGTGCGTTTCGGTGGTAAATCGCGATGTCGCAATGACACTCGTGCGCGCGTTGAGCGATGCGCATCCGCTGAGCCCGCGCGGCGTCAAGGAAGCGCTGGAGCGAGTGAAGATGATGCCCGCTGCCTCGGGAGCTCCGGGCACGCGGGTGTCGTTCGGGAACTGGACCCGCCGCGCCTGGATGGGCGCCGGCTATCTGGTGGCCCGCAGGCTTGACGCCGACGGTGTCAACTCCCATCTCGTCGATCGTTTCGGAGAGGAATAGCCGATGACCGCAGAGCAGACAGTGTCGTCCGCCCCCACCGCGCTCCAGGAGCCGAAACGGGGGTCGCCCTGGTTGTGGGTGTGGATCGCCGTCGCCGTCGGCGTGCTCGGGTTCTTTCTGGCCAATGCCCGCACGGGCCTGAGCTCGGACCGGGTGCGCAACCCGGCCATCACCGAGACGCCGCCGCCCCGGCCGGTTCCGGTGCTGTTCGGATTCGAGCACTGGCTCGGCGTTCTGGAGGCGTTCACCGTCGTGGTGATGATCCTCATCACCACCGTCTACGTGGTGGCGTGGCGACGTCATCCCTACCACCCGGTGCTGCTGATGGGGATCGTCACGACGCTGATCGTCTGGCAGGACCCGATCATGAACTGGGCGCCGTATGCGGTCTACAACCCCGAGTTGCATCACCTTCCCGAAGACTGGCCGCTGGTCTCACTGTCTCCCACCGTCGAGCCGTTCGTGGTGCTGGGCTACATCATGTTCTATCTGGCCCCCTACTTTCCGGGGATCTGGCTGCTGCGCAAGATTCAGGCGCGCCGGCCCGTGGACTCGTTCGTGTGGCGCCACCCGCTGATCAGCCTGGCCATCTGCATCCTGCCGTTCGGAATGGTGATCGATGCAGCGCTGGAGATCACCTTGGTGCAGACCGGCATGTACATCTACTCGCAGGTCCCGTTCGGGTCGATCTTCGTCGGTCAGACCCACCAGTTCCCGTTCATCTTCGAGATCTTCGCCGTCAACTTCGTGATGGTGCCCGCAGGTGTGTTGCTCTACCGCGACGACACCGGACGCACCGTGGCCGAGAAACTGGCCCAGCGGGCGAAGATCTTCGCCGGGCGCCCCGTGCTGGGGATGTTCACGGTGATGCTGGTCCTGATCAACCTCGGCTACTTCTGCTACGGCGGCACCTTCGCCTTGGTCAAGGCCGCCCACCTGTCCCGGACGGTGGCCTGCCCGTGGCCCTACCCGGAAGCCAAAATCTATGACCCGCAGGGCTTCTACGAAAAGGAGGGGCAACCGGGACCGTACTCGGTGGGCATCTGGTCGACCTGGTTGAGTGGCCAGCCCGACGGACGTCCCGATGTCGAGTCGCCCGCCGACGGAGGACGCTGCGGGCCCGGCAATGGGTGAGCCGCGCAGCGTTGTCATCACCGGTGCCTCGCGTGGGCTCGGGTTGGCCTCGGCGGTGCACCTGTACCGCCGGGGCTGGCGGGTGGTGGCGGCGATGCGGTCGGCGGACAAGGGCCTGCAGGCACTGCGTCAGGCCACCGGGGCGTCCGAGGACGACACCCGGCTGATCGGCATCCCCCTGGACCTCACCGACGCCGGATCGGTGGCCGCAGCGGCCAAGGCCATTCAGGAGGCGGTCGGCGCCCCGTACGCGGTGGTGCACAACGCCGGGATATCGGCAGCCGGGATGGCCGAAGAGACCCCGGCTGAACTGTGGGAGCGCATGTTCGCCACGTCGGTGTTCGGGCCGGTGGCGTTGACCAATGCGCTCCTGCCCGCGATGCGTGCGGCCGGCCGCGGACGCATCGTGTTGGTCTCCAGCCAGGGAGGGGTGCGCGGCATGCCCGCCACCGCCGCCTATTCCGGGGCCAAGGGCGCATTGGAACGGTGGGGCGAATCGCTGGCCTGCGAGATCGCCCCGTTCGGTCTCGGCGTCACCGTTCTGGTCACCGGCACCTACGACACCGAGATCATCACGGATGCCGGCACCACCGACTGCCGCGATCTCGCCGGGCCTTATGCGCGCCACCACGCGACCATGGACAAGCGGGGCCGCTTCGCCATGAAAGTCGCCGCCCGCTCACCGGAGCGCTTTGCGGCCGGGCTGGCCAAAGCGCTGGAATCCCGCGCGCCGTTCGCGCGCCGACCGGTGGGCCCCGATGCGCGAATGCTGTTGATAATCAACCGGATACTTCCCGCCGCCGCAGTGCACCAGATGATCCGGATCATGATGGGCCTGCCGCGGTTCGGCTCCTTGGCGAAGGAAAACCATGGCTGAGCTACCCCAGGTGCGGTTCGAATCCCGGATGATGATCGACGGCAAACTCGTCGACGGGCAGGCCGGCACCTTTGCCAACATCAACCCGGCCACCGAGGAGTTGATCGGCGAGGTCGCCGACGCGTCACCGGCGGACATGCATCGGGCCATCGACGCGGCCCGGCGTGCCTTCGACGACACCGACTGGTCGGTTGACCACGCCTTCCGGCAACGCTGTCTGCGCCAACTGCAGGAGGCGCTGGAAGCCGAACGCGAAGAACTCCGCGAAGAACTCATCGCCGAGGTCGGTTGCCCGCGGGCGATCACCCATGGCCCGCAACTGGACGCACCACTGTCGGACGCCCTGAACTACCCGGCGCAGCTGATCGACGATTACCCGTGGGAGACCTCGCTGGGCGACGCCTTCGTCTCGGTGACCGGCGCCAACACCACGCGAAAGGTCTGGCGGGAGCCCGTCGGCGTGGTCGGGGCTATCGTGCCGTGGAACTTTCCCTTCGAGGTCGCCATCCACAAGATCGGTCAGGCGCTGGCGACCGGCAACACTGTCGTCCTCAAACCGGCGCCCGACACCCCGTTCAACGCCACCCGGCTGGGCCGGCTGATCGCCGAGAACACCGATATCCCGGCGGGCGTGGTCAACGTCGTCACCGCATCCGACCCGCTGATCGGCGAGGAGCTGACGCTGTCGCCCAAAGTCGACATGATCTCGTTCACCGGATCCACCGCGGTGGGCAAGCGCATCATGGAAAAGGGCGCGGCCACCATGAAGCGGCTCTTCCTGGAACTCGGCGGCAAGTCCGCGACCATCGTGCTTGAAGACGCGGACTTCGCGCTGGGCTGCATGATGGGAATCGCACCGTGCATGCACGCCGGCCAGGGGTGCGCCAACCCGACCCGGCTGCTGCTGCCACGGTCGCGCTACGACGAAGGCGTCGCCATCCTGCAGGGCATCTATGAGGGCGTCACGCCGGGCGACCCGCAGAACCCGGCGACCCTGTGCG
Organism: Mycobacterium sp. UM_Kg1; assembly: GCF_000972925.1. Taxonomy (NCBI): domain Bacteria; kingdom Bacillati; phylum Actinomycetota; class Actinomycetes; order Mycobacteriales; family Mycobacteriaceae; genus Mycobacterium; species Mycobacterium sp. UM_Kg1. The sequence continues at coordinate 21,863 of NZ_JRMK01000066.1, forward strand.
GCCCGGTGATCTCGGCCAAGCAGCGCGAGCGGATCCGCGGCTATATCGACAAGGGGGTCGCCGAGGGGGCCCGGTTGCTGGTGGGCGGATCGCAGGCCCCGGACGGGCTCGACCGTGGTTTCTTCGTCAGGCCGACCCTGTTCGTCGACGTCGACAACTCGATGACCATCGCCCAGGAAGAGATCTTCGGCCCGGTGCTCACCGTGATCGCCTATGAGGACGAGGACGACGCCGTCCGGATCGCCAACGACAGCGTGTACGGGCTGGCCGGCAACGTCATGGCGGGAACGCTGGATCACGCTCTGGCGGTGGCCAAGCGCCTGCGCGCGGGCTTCCTGGGCATCAACGGTGCCGCCGGTTACGGCGCCGACACGCCGTTCGGCGGATACAAGGCAAGCGGGGTCGGACGCCAGAACGGAGTCGCCGGCTTCGACCAGTACACCGAGATCAAGTCCGTCGCCTACCCAGCCGTCTGAAGGAGCAATTGTGCAGCTATTTGATGACCTGGAGGACTTCGGCGCCTTCGACGACGTGGTGTCCGGCGACGTGCGGGATCCTTACACCGAACTGGCCCGGTTACGCCGGGAAGAGCCGGTGCAGCGCATCGACATGTCGGGGATGCCGCACGAGGAGTCCAAGCCGGTGTTCATGGTCTACCGGCACGAAGACGTGATAAAGATGTTGCGCGACAACGAGACCTTCTCGTCGTCGATCATCATCGACACCTTCGGCGATGTACTCGGCGAGCAGGTCATGCTGGGCATGGACGAACCCGTGCACGGCCGGCACCGCGCGCTGGTGTCCAAGGCGTTCTCGCCGCGGGCGGTGGCCGGCTGGGAACACGAACTGGTGATACCGGTGGCCAACCTGCTGATCGACCGGTTCGCCGAGCGCGGCCACGCCGACTTGGTCAAGGAATTCAACTTCGAGTACCCGACCCGCATCATCGCCCGGATCCTCGGACTGCCCGAGCAGGACTACGAGCAGTTCCAGCGTTGGTCTATCTCGCTGCTGTCGTTCACGATCAACCCCGAGCGCGGCAAGGCCGCGTCGCTGGCTCTGCGCGACTACTTCACCCCGATCCTGGCCGCCCGCCGCGCCGAACCGCGCAACGACCTGATCAGCCGGCTGGCCGACGCCGAGATCGACGGCCAGAAGCTCTCCGACGAGGAGATCTTCTCCTTCCTTCGGTTGCTGCTGCCGGCCGGTATCGAGACCACCTACCGCTCGCTGGGAAATCTGCTGTTCGCGCTGCTGACCCACACCGATCAACTCGACGCCGTCCGGGCGGACCGTTCCCTGTTGCCGCAGGCCATCGAAGAGGGGGTGCGCTGGGACGCGCCCCTGCTCACCATCACCCGGGTGGCCGTCCGCGACACCGAGTTGGGCGGCGTGCACATTCCGGCCGGCTCGGCGGTGATGCCGATGTTGGGCGCCGCCAACCGTCAGGAGGAGCGCTACCGCGACCCCAACGTGTTCGACATCTTCCGCGAGTCCAAGGTCCACG
>NZ_JRMK01000067.1:0-23218 GCF_000972925.1 Mycobacterium sp. UM_Kg1
AGATGTGTATAAGAGACAGAGCACCGGGAGATCACCGCGGAGGGCGTGGCCGAACTGCTCAGCGGTGCCGAGTCGGTGATCATCACCCCCGGCTACGGCATGGCCGTCGCGCAGGCCCAGTACGGAGTCGCCGAGCTGACCCGCAAGCTGCGGGACCGCGGCGTCAACGTGCGCTTCGGCATTCACCCGGTCGCCGGCCGGCTGCCCGGACACATGAACGTCCTGCTGGCCGAGGCCAAGGTGCCCTACGACATCGTGCTGGAGATGGACGAGATCAACGACGACTTCGGCGACACCTCCGTGGTGCTGGTGATCGGCGCCAACGACACCGTCAACCCGGCCGCCGCCGAAGACCCGTCGAGCCCCATCGCGGGCATGCCGGTGCTCACCGTGTGGGAAGCCGACAACGTGATCGTCTTCAAGCGCTCCATGGCTTCGGGCTACGCGGGTGTGCAGAACCCGCTGTTCTTCCGGCAGAACTCCGCCATGTTGTTCGGCGACGCCAAGGACCGGGTCGAGGACATCCTGCACGCGCTGTAGAGCGCTCGCTGCCGCCACGAGCGGTCCGCGGCCCGCGGCGCTGCGGCCGGGGCCGGCCTGACCTCCCGGCGCCGGGTTGCCGCAAAGCGCCGTCACCAGCCGCCTGCCTGTGCCAGACTCCGTTCGGTCCGTTTTTATCGACATATGGAGTCTCCGTGTTGACGGTTTGTTGCCAGAGCGCAAAATGTGTTGCTTTTTCGGCGATGCCGTGGACCGACGTCCGTAATCAGAAACGAACCGGTCGGACGTAGGGGTCGGCCAGATGTCTGCGCAGCATCAGTTCACGGTCGAGCAGCAGGCGCCCGCGGCCCGGATCGCGGCCGAGGTGTTCCTCGACATCATGCGGATCAATCGGGTGCGCCCCCACGAGATCGCCGCCCGATGCCGGGAACGGACCCTGACCAGGCACGTAGCGGTGGGACCACGGCACGAGATCGTGCGGTCCTTCGACCTCGTGCCGCCGTTCTGGCCGGTCACCGTGGACCGCTCCGACGCCATGGCGGCCGGGTACGGCATCGACCGCACCGGAACCTGTGTGCGCTACACGCAGAATCGATACCCGTTGATCAATCGGGCCGACGACCGGACGGTCGTCCGGGTGCAGTTCGCGCCGGGATGTCACAACGTGCTGCGTCGCGCCACCCGAAGCAATCCCGCTTTCCTCTGCGAGCCGCTGGCGCCCCGGCATGCCGTCGAGGTCGTGGCGCGGTACCTCATCGACGCTGCGATATCACTGTCGGAAGGCCGTGGACCCGTCGACGAGCGAGCGCTGGCACCGACCGGTTGGTGACGCCGGCAGCTGCCCGGTCCGTGCTGCGCGGGCCAGCCGGCCCGGGGCGGATCGGGCGACCGTAAGCTAGCTGCTCGTGAGCATCCCCAATGTGCTGGCCACCCGTTACGCCAGCACCGCGATGACAGAGATCTGGTCGCCGCAGGCCAAAATCGTTGCCGAACGGCGGCTGTGGCTGGCGGTGTTGCGTGCGCAGGCCGAGCTGGGCGTGGCGGTCCCGGCCGAGGCGATCGCCGACTACGAGGCCGTGATCGACGACGTAAACCTGGCATCGATCGCCGACCGCGAGCGGGTGACGCGCCATGACGTCAAGGCCCGTATCGAGGAGTTCAACGCGCTGGCCGGTCACGAGCACATCCACAAGGGCATGACCAGCCGGGATCTGACCGAAAACGTCGAGCAGCTGCAGATCCGCCAGTCCCTGCAACTGGTGCACGAGCACGGGGTCGCCGTCGCGGCCCGCCTGGTCGGGCATGCGCTGGCCTACCGCGACCTGGTGATGGCCGGGCGCAGCCACAATGTCGCCGCACAGGCCACCACGCTGGGCAAGCGGTTCGCCTCAGCGGCCGAGGAGACGCTGCTCGCGCTGCAGCGGGTACGTGAGTTGATCGACCGCTACCCGTTGCGCGGCATCAAGGGGCCGATGGGCACGGCACAGGACATGCTGGACCTGTTCGACGGCGACACCGCCAAGCTCAGCGAGCTGGAGCGCCGAGTCGCCGCCTTCCTCGGGTTCTCCACGGTGCTGACCAGCGTCGGACAGGTCTACCCACGCTCGCTGGACCACGACGTGGTCTCGGCCCTGGTGCAACTGGGTGCCGGCCCCTCTTCGCTGGCCCAGACGATTCGCCTGATGGCCGGCCACGAACTGGTCACCGAAGGATTTGCGCCCGGTCAGGTGGGGTCCTCGGCGATGCCGCACAAGATGAACACGCGCAGCTGCGAGCGGGTCAACGGCCTGCAGGTGGTGCTGCGCGGCTATGCCTCGATGGCTGCCGAGCTGGCCGGCGCGCAGTGGAACGAGGGTGACGTCTTCTGTTCGGTGGTGCGCCGCGTGGCGCTGCCGGACGCCTTCTTCGCCGTCGACGGGCAGACCGAGACGTTCTTGACCGTGCTCGACGAGTTCGGGGCGTACCCGGCGGTGATCACCCGCGAACTGGACCGCTACCTGCCCTTCCTGGCCACCACCAAGGTGCTCATCGCGGCGGTGCGCGCCGGCGTGGGCCGCGAAGCCGCCCACGAGGTCATCAAAGAGCACGCGGTGGCGGTGGCGCTGGCGATGCGAGAACGGGGCGCCGAACCGGACCTGCTGGACCGGCTTGCCGCCGACGAGCGGCTGCCGCTGGACCGCGCGGCACTGGAGGAGGCCGTCGCCGACCGGCAGGCATTCACCGGGGCCGCCGCCGACCAGGTCGACCGGGTGGCCGCCGAGGTCGCCGAACTGGTCGAGCGTTACCCGGGTGCTGCCGCCTACCAACCGGGCGCGATTCTCTGACCCTCATGCAGGCCCGGGAACTCGCGAGCATCGACTTCACCGATCTGGACAACTTCGCCGACGGTTTCCCCCACGAGCTGTTCGCGCTGCATCGCCGCGTCGCCCCGGTGTTCTGGCACGAACCCACCGCCCACACCCCCGACGGCGAGGGCTTCTGGTCGGTGGCCACGCACGCCGAAACCCTGGAAGTGCTGCGGGATGCCGAAACGTATTCCTCAGTCACCGGTGGTGACCGGCCGTTCGGCGGCACCGTGCTGCAGGACCTGCCGATCGCGGGCCAGCTGCTGAACATGATGGACGACCCGCGGCACGCGCAGGTCCGGCGGCTGGTCAGCTCCGGGCTCACGCCACGGATGATCCGCCGCGTCGAGACCGACCTGCGGCAGCGGGCCCGGACGCTGCTGGACGCGGTGGAGCCCGGGGGGCCCTTCGATTTCCTGGTCGACGTCGCCGCCGAGATCCCGATGCAGATGATCTGCATTCTGTTGGGGGTCCCCGAGGCAGACCGGCACTGGCTGTTCGAGGCCATCGAGCCCAGCTTCGACTTCCGCGGCTCCCGCAAGGCGGTGGTGTCGCGACTGTCCATCGAGGACGCCGGCAGCCGCGTCTACAACTTCGGGCTCGAGTTGATCGCGGCCAAGCGCGCGGCCCCCGCCGACGACATGCTGTCGGTGGTGGCGAACTCCACCGACCCCGAACTCAGCGATCTCGAAGTGTATTTGTTCTTCCAGCTGTTGTTCAGTGCCGGCGCTGAGACCACCCGCAACGCGATCGCCGGCGGGCTGCTGGCACTGGCTCAGCACCCGGACCAATATCGGTTGCTGCGCAGCGATCACGGGCTGCTGCCCACCGCCATCGAAGAGATCCTGCGCTGGACCTCACCGGCTCCGTCGAAACGGCGCACCGCCACCCGGCGCGCGGTGCTGGGCGGGCAGACCGTCGACGCTGGCCAGAAGGTGCTGGTGTGGGAGGGCTCGGCCAACCGCGATCCGGCGGCCTTCGACCGGGCCGATCAGTTCGACATCACCCGCAAACCCAACCCGCACATCGGGTTCGGCCACGGTGCCCATTTCTGCCTGGGCGCGCACCTGGCGCGCTTGGAACTGCGGGTGCTTTACGAGGAGCTGCTGGGCCGGTTCGGCGAGGTGGCGGTGGTGGCACCGGTGGAGTGGACCCGCAGCAACCGGCACACCGGGATGCGGCACATGATGGTGGAACTGCGGCCCTAGCGGGACAACCGGTAATACCGGTCGCTCACGGAACGGGACCGCCCCGAGATCGCCGGGCCAAGCCCGCAGAACGCAGTTCCAAGGCGGCCAAACGGCCGATGACCGTCGGGTCGGCGTGCCGCCAGGCTCCGGCCGGGTCGGGGCTGACCGCGGTCAGCTTCCCCAACGGGCGATTGGTGAGTGCGCGCAGCGCCAGCAACTGCTGTCCGGCCGGGCTGGCGTACAGGCCCAGCACCGCTCGTTTACGCAGGAAGAAACGCAGCCGCAAGGCCAGCCATGGCATGGCCACCGCCAGGATCGGCGGGGCCGCGACCGCGAATGCCAGCACATAGGCCAGCCACCCGGCGGTGGTGTTCAGGTTGTGGCCGGCCCCGGCGATGTCGACCGCGGCATGACCGGCCGCGGTGAGCGGCTTGCTGACCGCGTCACCGACCAGCGGGATACGGTCCGCGCTTTTGCCGGCCGAGGCCAAGCTGTCGGCGACACCGGTGGCCCCCCGCTCGAACTGCCGACCCACACCGGCGATGGTGGTCACGGCACCGTGCACCGCCAGCGCGACCAGCACCCACAGGCAGGTCCACGCCGCGACCATCAGATCGCTGAACAGCTGGGCCAGCAGGCGCCCAGGGGAGGTGGCATAGGGCAGCAGGCGAGACGTCATACCTGCGATCCCAGCACACCGACGTCCCCCCGGCGGCCGAAGCGACCTCAGCCGTTGGCCGTCACCGTCACCGTGACGGTGCCCGCCCCGGCGTTGGAGGCGATCACCAGCACGGGGGCGTTGGCGGCCGAGACCACGTGCCCGCCGGTGACCGCCACCTGGTAGCCGTCCGGGTAGAGGCTGGGCGGCACCGAGATGTTGGTGTGCGCCCCCGCGGCGAACTGCCCGGAGCCGTCGGCCATCTGCGTGGAGTAGCTGAACGCGAAGGTGCCGTCGTTGAATGACCAGCTGCCCGGGATCCCGGCCACGGCCTGCGGGTAAGGCGCCGCCAGCGCGTTCACCGCGTCGGTTGCCACGTTGTCACCGGCCGGCGGCTGGGCCATGTCGCGGACCAGCACGTTGTTGTAATCCCAGAACAGCCAGCCGAAGCCGTGCTGGTTGGCCGCACCGGTGGCGCCGTTGATGACGCCGGGGTTGGTGGTGTTGCCGAACTCGGTGAGCAGCGCCGGCACGCCGTGTGCCTGCGAGTAGGCCGCGGCGTGGTGCATGATGTAGCCCTCGTAGGCCCCGCAGCCGAAGTCGCTGCCCAAGACCTCGTACCACGGGCAGTAGCTGTGGAAGGCGAAGATGGTGTTCGGGTCATCCGGCGGGGTCACGAAGGTGGGCACCGGCAGGTTGCCGAACAGCGTGTTGGAACCGAAGATGACCGGGGTGCTCGGGTCCACCGAGCGGATCGCCGCCGTTACCTGCTCGTAGAACGGTGACAACTGCTGGGTGTCGAAGAACGGGTTGCCGAACGCCGTCGACAGGTAGCCCGAGCCCGGCCAGGGCTCGTTCATGATCTCGTAGCCCGCGACGTGCGGACTGCCGTTCAGGTAGCCGGCGACGGCCTGGAACATCCCGGCGTAATGGTTCTGCAGGCCTATGCCGTCGGGTCCGGGGGAGTTGGTCCAAAACGCGTCCCAGGCATGGTTCACCGCGGCGTTGAGCGGGTAGTTCCACGGCCAGCCGTAGTTGATGTTGACCGCATCGCCGGTCTGCACCGCCCACTCCGGTGCCCCGTCGCCGATGCCGGTGATGACATCGCTGTACAGGTCCTGATGCATGTCGATGACGCTGACGATGCCGTAGGAACCGAGTAGGTCCACGGTGCCCTTGATCGACGCCAGATACTCGTAGTCGATCTGGCCGGGGCTGGGCTCCACCGCGGCCCAGATGACGCCGACGCGAACCGCGTTGATGCCGTTGGCGGCCAGATACGCCGCATCCTGCTCGTCGAAGTGGTCGGCCTCGGGGCTGAAGGGCGCATACTTGTTGACCTCGTTGACCCCGTGCAGGATCAGCACCCGGCCGTCGGCGTCGGTGAGCCAGGTGCCGGCGGTGCTGAAAGCTCCGCTGCCGATCGGCGGGCCGCTGTCCAAGGTGCCGAAGGCGCCGACGGAGCCGTGGGTGCCGAACAGGCCGGCGTTGCCACCCGCCCCGCCCAGCGCCGGGCGCGGGAAGCCGGCAGCCGCCGCGGCGCTGACGCCGTCGCCGGCGTCCCCGCCGTGGCCGCCCGCGGCGAACAGGCCGATGCCGTGGCCGCCGTCGCCGCCGTAGCCGCCCTCCCCGCCGTCGCCGCCGACACCGCCGTTGCCCAGCAACCAGCCGCCGGCGCCGCCGGCGCCGCCGGCGGCGTCTTCACCGCCCGCGCCGCCCGCGCCACCGTTGCCGATAAGCCCTGCCGCGCCGCCGGCCCCGCCGGCGACGCCGGCTTGGTCGCTGTCCCAGCCGGCCCCGCCGGTGCCGAACAGCCAACCGGCGGCACCGCCGTCGGGGTTCGCCTCGGTGCCCGTGGCGCCGTCGCCGATCACAAACGAGCCGAACCCGTTCAGGAAGTCGGCGACCTGCTGGCCCGCCTGGGTGTCCAGCCACTGATCGAGTCCGTTGTAGACGGGCAGGTAGATCGATTGCTGGAACCATTCGGCCAGGTCGAACGACGTGGCCGCGGACGCGCCCAGCGAGCCGCCCCAGTCAGCGGCGATACCGGCCAGGAACTGGTCGAAGACGTCGTCGACGGCGTCGGCCTGGGCGGCAGGTGCGCTCACCGGTGCCAGGGTGAAACCGATGGCCACCCCGGCCGCCACGGCAGCTCCGGTCAGGCGGGCGCGCCCGGTGGCACGAGGCCGTGGGCGGTGGGTGCTGGCGGTATGTGCGTATGTCATCAGGTCGCTACCTTGGGGCCGATGCTGCTATGTGCTAGGTATGAAAAATCTGACAATTGACTGTAATTCATATGAAGCGCGCTGTGCTGGATTGGGGTCGGCCATGCGCTGCCCATTAGGCTGACGCAATGTCGCGACCCGCGCTCACCGATTACCAGCACCTGGCCAGCGGCAAAGTCCGCGAGCTCTACCGGATCGACGACCAGCACCTGCTGTTCGTGGCCACCGACCGGATTTCCGCGTTCGACTACGTCCTCGACAGCGAGATCCCCGACAAGGGCCGCATCCTGACCGCGATGAGTGTCTTCTTCTTCGACCTCGTCGAGGCTCCCAACCATCTGGCCGGCCCTCCCGACGACCCGCGTATCCCCCACGAGGTGCTCGGCCGCGCCCTGGTGGTTCGTCAGCTGCAGATGATGCCCGTCGAGTGCGTCGCACGCGGCTACCTGACCGGCTCCGGCCTGCTGGACTACCAGCGCACCGGCGCCGTGTGCGGCATCCCCCTGCCGGAGGGGCTGGTGGAGGCCAGCAAGTTCGTCAATCCGATCTTCACGCCGGCGACCAAGGCCGAGATCGGCGCACACGACGAGAACATCTCGTTCGCCCAGGTGATCGACCTGGTGGGCCCGGTCCGGGCCGGCCAGCTGCGCGACCGCACCCTGGCAACTTATGTGCAGGCCGCCGACCACGCCCTGACCAAGGGAATCATCATCGCCGACACCAAGTTCGAGTTCGGCATCGACGAGCACGACAACCTGGTGCTCGCCGACGAGGTGTTCACTCCCGACTCGTCGCGGTACTGGCCCGCCGACGACTATCGGCCCGGGGTGGTGCAGGAGAGTTTCGACAAGCAGTTCGTCCGCAACTGGCTGACCAGCCCGGAATCCGGGTGGGACCGATCCGGGGACCAGCCGCCCCCACCACTTCCCGACGACATCGTCGCCGCTACCCGCGCGCGATACGTCGAGGCCTACGAACGTATTTCAGGCCTGTCCTTCGATGACTGGGTCGGTCCCGGAGCATGACCGCCGAGCAGCAGAGTCATCCCGCCCCGCCGACGGCCAAACGGGTCGACAGCATCCGCGCCCACCACGGCGACGTCTTCGTCGACCCCTACGAGTGGCTGCGGGACAAGTCCGACCCCGCGGTGATCGCCCACCTGGAAGCCGAAAACGCTTACACCGAGGCGGTCACCGCCCGCCTGGACTCCTTGCGGAGCAGCATTTTCGACGAGATCAAAGCCCGCACCAAGGAGACCGACCTGTCGGTACCCGCCCGCCGCGACGACTGGTGGTATTACGCGCGGACCTTCGAAGGCAAGCAGTACGGCGTGCAGTGCCGCTGCCCGGTCGCCGACCCCGACGACTGGACCCCGCCGGAACTCGACGAGAACACCGCGATCCCGGGCGAGCAGGTGCTGCTCGACCAGAACGCCGAGGCCGACGGGCACGATTTCTTCGCGCTTGGTGCCGCCAGCGTCAGCCCGGACGGCAACCTCTTGGCCTACTCGGTCGACGTCGTCGGCGACGAGCGATACACCCTGCGGTTCAAGGACCTCCGTACCGGCGAACTGCTGCCCGGGGAGATCGCCGGGATCGGCGCCGGGGTGACCTGGGCGACCGACAACCGGACCGTCTACTACCTGACCGTCGACGACGCCTGGCGGCCGGACACCGTGTGGCGCTACCGGGTCGGCGACCCGGCGGACTCGGCCGAACAGGTCTACCACGAGGCCGACGAGCGATTCTGGCTGTCGGTGGGGCGAACCCGCAGCGACTCCTACGTGTTGATCGCCGCCGGTTCGTCGATCACCTCCGAGGTGCGTTACGCCGACGCCGCGAACTCCGATGCACAGTTCACCGTGATCCTGCCCCGCCGCGAGGGCGTCGAGTACTCGGTGGAACACGCAGTCATCGGCGGTCAAGACCGTTTCCTGATCCTGCACAACGATGGGGCAGTCAATTTCACGCTGGTGCAGGTGCCGGTGTCCAAGGCCGCCGACCCGGCCGCGCAACAGACGCTGATCGCCGGACGCGACGACGTGCGGCTCGACTCGGTGGATGCCTTCGCGCGCCATCTGGTGGTGGGGTACCGGTCCGAGGGCCTGCCTCGACTCCAGCTGTGGCCGATCGGCGCCGACGGTGATGTCCAGCCGCCGCAGGAGATCACCTTCGACACCGAGTTGACGTCTGCGGGTCTGGCGGCCAACCCGAACTGGGATGCCCCGAAGCTGCGGGTGGGCGCCACCTCGTTCATCACCCCGGTGCGGATCTACGACATCGACCTGCCCACCGGGGAGCGCACCCTGCTGCGGGAGCAACCCGTGCTGGGCGAGTACCGCAGCACCGACTACGTCGAGTACCGCGACTGGGCCTACGCGCAGGACGGCACCCGGGTCCCGGTGTCGGTCGTACGCCGTAGTGACATCGAACTGCCCGCCCCCACGCTGCTTTACGGCTACGGCGCCTATGAGATGTGCGAGGACCCGCAGTTCTCCATCGCCCGGTTGTCGCTGCTGGACCGGGGCATGGTGTACGCCGTGGCCCACGTTCGCGGCGGTGGCGAACTGGGCCGGCTGTGGTACGAGCACGGCAAGCTGCTGGAGAAGAAGAACAGCTTCACCGACTTCGTCGCGGTCGGGCGGCACCTGATCGACACGGGCATCTGCGATCCGGGACGCCTGGTCGCCATGGGCGGCAGCGCCGGGGGCCTGCTGATGGGCGCGGTGACCAACCTGGCGCCGGAGCTGTTCGCCGGAGTGGTGGCCCAGGTGCCGTTCGTCGACCCGCTGACCACCATCTTGGACCCGTCGCTGCCCTTGACCGTCACCGAGTGGGACGAGTGGGGAAATCCCCTGGCGGACAAGGACATCTACCACTACATGAAGTCCTACTCGCCGTACGAGAACGTGGCTCCTCGCCACTATCCGCCGATCCTGGCGATGACCTCGCTGCACGACACCCGGGTGTACTACGTGGAGCCGGCGAAGTGGATCGCAGCGCTGCGACACACCAAGACCGACGACAACCCGGTGTTGCTGAAAACCGAGATGAACGCCGGCCACGGTGGCATCTCCGGGCGCTATGAACGCTGGAAGGAGATCGCTTTCTCTTACGCCTGGGTCCTGGCGGTGGTGGACTGCGGGTAACGTCGCGGCCATGAGCCTCGCCGAAATCCCGCTGACCACCCTCGATGGCCGTTCGATCTCGCTGGCCGACTTCGCCGACCGTGCTGTCCTGGTTGTCAACGTCGCCTCCAAGTGCGGGCTGACCCCGCAGTACGGGGCCCTGGAGCAGCTCGCGCGCGACTATGCCGACCGGGGGCTGACAGTCCTGGGCGTGCCCTGCAACCAGTTCATGGGCCAGGAGCCCGGAACGGCGGAAGAGATTCAGACCTTCTGCTCCACCACCTACGGCGTGACATTTCCGCTGCTGGCCAAGACCGACGTCAACGGAGCTGATCGCCACCCGCTGTATGCGGAGCTGACCCAGGCCGCCGACGCCGAAGGTGCGGCCGGCGATGTGCAGTGGAACTTCGAGAAGTTCCTGCTCGCCCCGGGCGCCACCGTGGTCAACCGCTTCCGGCCCACCACGGTGCCGGACGACCCCGAGGTGATCACCGCTATCGAAGCCGTCCTGCCTGGCTGATGAGCACCCGGTCGGAACGCTTCCCCAGTGTGCGGGCGGCGGCGCTGGCGTACCGGTTCCGGGAGAGCCTGTTCGCCCTGCCGCTGTTGATCGTGTTCGGCGGAATGGCGCTGGCCGTCATCACCCGCGTGGCAGATCGCAACATCGGCCCGTCGCCGCGCTTCCTGTTGAAGATGGACAGCGGCGTGGCCACCACGCTGCTGTCCACCATCGCCGGCGCCACGATCACCACCGCCGGGGTCATCTTCTCGTTGACCATCGTCAGCCTGCAGCTGGCGAGTTCCCAGTTGTCGCCCCGGGTGATGCGGTGGTTCATTCGCGATCGGCTCAGTCAGGTCGTGATCGGTCTGCTGGTCGCGACCTTCGTGTACTGCGTGCTGAGCCTGCCCGACCTCGACGGATCCTCGCCCATGTCCGCTCCGCCGCTGACCGTGACGGTGGCGATAGTGCTGACGATCGCCACCGTGATCACCATCATCGCCCACGTCGACCATCTGGCGCACCGACTGGAAGTGGGCCAGGTGGTGCGCGAGATCGCGGCCGAGGGGGCCATGGTGATCGATGCGGTCGCGGCCGCCGCCGCCCACGAGCAACCCGCCCTCGACGCCGACATGAACGTCCCGGCCGATGCGCTGCGGTTGACCTCGCCCGGCAACGGCTGGGTCAGCCAGGTCGATTCCGAGCGGTTGCTGGCGGCCATTCCGCCCGGCACCACCATCCGGCTGGACACCCGGGTCGGCGCCTACATCCACCTCGGGCAGCCGCTGGTCACCATCTGGCCGGTTCCGGCGAACCCCGATCGGGTGCGTAACAAGCTGCCCCGGGCCGTCGTGGTCAGCGACAGTCGCACCATGCAGGAGGACGTCGACTTCGCCTTCCGCCAACTGGTCGACATCGGACTGCGCGCGCTCAGCTCGGCGATCAACGACCCCACCACCGCGGTGGAGGCGACGCTGCGGGTGGGCAGTCTGCTGCGACGCATACTGACGGTACCGCCGCGACCGCAGGCCGTCGCCGGTCCGGACGGGCGAATCCTCTTGCGGCCCTGGGATCTGGACCCCAAGGAGTACATCGGTCACGGTTTCGACCAGCTTCGCCAGGTCGCGCCCAGTCAACCGATGGTGGCGGCCGCGATCCTGCGGGTGCTGCGGATGCTCGTCGCCCACGTCAAGGAGTCGGGCCGGCCCGAACATCTGCCGGCGTTGCGGGAACAGACCGAACTGTTGCTGGAATCCCTGGAGAAGACGCCCGACCTGCACCCCCGCGATCTGGCGCGGCTCAAGGCGATCGCCGCCGACAGCACCGACCCCGCCGACCACAGCCGCCGCCGGGGGTGACCCAGAGCGCTATCTGGAGTCCTCCTCGACGTCACCGGCTGGACACCTGCGCTGCTCACACTGAAGGTGTGGCCGGACAACTGATCGTCTCCGTCTCCGGGATCGGGGCGCACACCCGGGCCGGCGCCGAGGCCTTCTGCGCGCAACTCGACGCTCGAGCGGTGCCGGTATCGCTGCTGGTGGCGCCGCGGCTTGGTGCCGGCTACCGGCTGGACCGCGACCCCGACACGGTGGCGTGGCTGGCGCAGCGGCGCGCGGCGGGCGCAGCGATCGTGCTGCACGGCTTCGATGAGGCCGCCACCAAGAAGCGTCGCGGCGAGTTCGCCACGCTGGCGGCCCACGAGGCCAATCTGCGGCTGCTCGGCGCCGACCGCGTGCTCGAGCACCTGGGACTACGCACCCGGTTGTTCGCCGCCCCCGGTTGGACCGTGTCCCCGGGCACCGTCAGGGCGCTGCCGCGCAACGGCTTCAGGCTGCTGGCCGGTCTACACGGTGTGACCGACCTGATGCCCGAGCACACCGTGCGAGCCCGCGTGCTCGGCATCGGGGGCGGATTCCTCACCGCGCCGTGGTGGTGCCGGATGGTGGTGGCGACCGCCGAGCGCATTGCGCGCCGCGGCGGCATGGTGCGGTTGTCGGTGGGTGCCCGGGCGCTGGCCAAGCCGGGCGTGGCCGAGGCGATGCTGGACGCGGCGGACGCAGCGTTGGGGCACGGTTGCCGGCCGGAGCGCTACCGCTGGCCGCTCACGCCGGTCGACGTGGCCTCTGAACTGAGCGCCTGACTCGTTACGCTGTCACGCCATGGGCGATAGGGCGGACGCTGACGCGATCGTCGTCGGGGCGGGACTGGCGGGGCTGGTGGCGGCCTGCGAACTGGTGGACCGGGGCCGCAGTGTGCTCATCGTCGACCAGGAGAACAGCGCCAACCTCGGGGGACAGGCGTATTGGTCCTTCGGCGGGCTGTTCTTCGTCGACAGTCCCGAACAGCGCCGGCTCGGCATTCGCGACAGTCACGAACTGGCACTGCAGGATTGGCTGGGCACCGCGGGCTTCGACCGGCCCGAGGATCACTGGCCGCGGCAATGGGCGCACGCCTATGTGGACTTCGCCTCCGGCGAGAAGCGCAGCTGGTTGCGGGACCGCGGGCTGAAGATCTTCCCGCTGGTGGGGTGGGCCGAACGTGGCGGCTACGGTGCGATCGGGCACGGCAACTCGGTGCCCCGGTTCCACATCAGCTGGGGGACCGGCCCCGCCCTGGTGGAGATCTTCGCCCGCCGGCTCCGGGGCAACCCCAAGGTCCGGTTCGCCCATCGGCACCGGGTCGACGAACTGATCGTCGAGGCCGGCCGGGTGAGCGGGGTGCGGGGCAGCGTGCTCGAACCCTGCACCGCGGCACGCGGGGTGGCGTCCTCGCGGACAGTGATCGGGCAGTTCGAGTTCGGTGCGTCCGCGGTCCTGGTGACCAGCGGCGGTATCGGCGGCAACCTCGACCTGGTCCGGCAGAACTGGCCGCAACGTATGGGCCGGGTCCCCGCGCAACTGCTGGCCGGGGTGCCCGCCCACGTCGACGGCCGGATGATCGGGATCGCCGAGGCCGCCGGCGCCCGGGTGATCAACCGGGACCGGATGTGGCACTACACCGAGGGCATCACGAACTACGACCCGGTCTGGCCGGGCCACGGCATCCGGATCATCCCCGGTCCGTCACCGCTGTGGCTGGACGCCTCCGGCGTACGCCTGCCGGGGCCGTTGTATCCCGGTTTCGACACCCTGGGGACGCTGGAGCACATCGCCCGCTCCGGTCAGGACTACACCTGGTTCGTGCTGAACCGGCAGATCATCGAGAAGGAATTCGCGCTGTCGGGCCAAGAGCAGAACCCCGACCTGACCAGCCGCAGCCTGCGTCAGCTGGTCCGCTCGCGGGTCAGTTCGGGGCCGCCCCCGCCGGTGCAGGCGTTCGTCGACCGCGGGGTGGACTTCGTGCAGGCGACGACGCTGCGGAATCTGGTGGCGGCGATGAACGGCCTGCCCGACGTGGTGCCGTTGGACTACGCCACCGTCGAAGCCGAGGTCACCGCCCGCGACCGCGAAGTGGTGAACCGGTTCAGCAAGGACGGCCAGATCACCGCGATCCGCGGCGCCCGGGCCTACCTGGGTGACCGGCTGGGCCGGGTGGTGGCCCCGCACCGGTTGACCGACCCGTCCGCGGGCCCGCTGATCGCGGTGAAGCTGCACATCCTGACCCGCAAAACGCTGGGGGGCGTGGAAACCGACCTGGACTCCCGGGTGATGGGCGCGAACGGCAGACCGATCGACGGGCTGTACGCGGCCGGCGAGGTGGCCGGATTCGGGGGCGGCGGTGTGCACGGCTATCGGGCGCTGGAGGGCACCTTCCTGGGCGGTTGCATCTTCTCCGGGCGGGCCGCCGGGCGCGGTGCCGCCGCCGACATCGCCTAGCTACGACATCGCCTGGCTACAGGGTGACCGCGTTCTCCTGCGGCAGGACCCGGAATTCGGCGCGGCCCATCTCGGCCAGGCGCCCGTGATAGATGCCCTGGGCATCGGGCGCGATGATGCCCTGGTGGATCGGTATCGCGACGCGCGGCGCCACCGCGCGCAGGTAGTCGACCGCCTCGGAGATCTTCATCCACGGCGCCGCGGCCGGAGCCGCCAGCACGTCCACCGGTTCGCCGGGCACGAACAACGCGTCGCCGGGGTGCATCAGCCTCGCCGGATGGTCGGCATCGCCGACCAGGTAGGAGATGTTGTCGATCACCGGCAGCTCTGGATGGATCACGGCGTGCCGTCCCCCCACCCCGCGGACCCGCAGCGGGCCGATGTCGAAAGCGTCCCCGACGTACACCGGCTGCCAGGGCGGACCCAGCTGGGCGGCGGTCTGCGGGTCGGCGTAGAGCGCGGCGCCGGGGTTGCCGTCGAGCAGGGCCGGAAGCCGGGTGAGGTCGACATGGTCGGGGTGCTGGTGGGTGATGAGGATGGCGGCCAGACCCGTGATGCCCTCGAACCCGTGCGAGAAGTTGCCCGGGTCGAACAGCACCGAGGCATCGCCGAAATCGGCGAGCAGGCAGGAATGGCCGAAGTGGGTCAGTTGCATGGATTGATTGTGCGCTCCGGCGCCGCGGACAGGCATCGGTATTGTTGACGCGACCGATTCCCCGTCGACAGTAGGGAGCGCGCGTGGCCCGGGTGGTTGTGCACGTGATGCCCAAAGCCGAGATCCTCGACCCGCAGGGTCAGGCCATCCTCGGAGCGCTTTCTCGCCTCGGGCACACCGGCGTGTCCGACGTCCGCCAGGGCAAAAGATTCGAGCTCGAGGTCGATGACTCGGTCGACGATGCCGCGCTGGCCGAGATCGCCGAATCTCTGCTGGCCAACACGGTGATCGAGGACTTCACCGTCAGCCGGGAGACGCCGTGAGCGCGCGGGTCGGCGTCATCACCTTCCCCGGCACCCTCGACGACGTCGACGCCGCCCGCGCGGTGCGGTTCGTCGGCGCCGAGCCCGTCAGCCTCTGGCACGCCGACGCCGACCTCAAGGGTGTCGACGCCGTCGTGGTGCCCGGTGGCTTCTCCTACGGCGACTACCTGCGGGCCGGCGCCATCGCCCGGTTCGCCCCGGTGATGGGTGAGGTGGTTGCGGCGGCCAACCGGGGCATGCCCGTGCTCGGCATCTGCAACGGTTTTCAGGTGCTCTGCGAGGCGGGCCTGCTGCCGGGCGCGCTGACCCGCAACGTCGGCCTGCACTTCGTCTGCCGCGACGTGTGGCTGCGGGTGGCCTCCACCTCCACGGCCTGGACGTCGCGGTTCGAGGCCGACGCCGACCTACTGGTGCCGCTGAAGTCCGGCGAGGGCCGCTACGTCGCCTCCGAGGCGGTGCTCGACGAACTGGAGGGCGAGGGCCGGGTGGTCTTCCGCTACCTCGACAACATCAACGGCTCGCTGCGCGACATCGCCGGGGTGAGCTCGGCCAACGGCCGGGTGGTCGGGCTGATGCCGCATCCGGAGCACGCCATCGAGGCGCTGACCGGGCCGAGCGATGACGGCCTCGGACTGTTCTACTCCGCGTTGGACGCGGTGCTGGCCGCCTGACCCACTGGCCCGCGCGGCGAACCGAATCGCGCGGGATCGCTATGCCGGGACGTGGTCGGCGCAGTCGACCCGCAGTTCCGGAATCGTCATGGGCGTGTCGTAGACCTTGCAGCGGTAGCTGCGTCGGTCGGCGTGCACGGTTTCCAGTTGCGTACAGGTGCTGCAGGCGCGGGTGACGGGAATCATCTGCGCGTCGTGCAGTCGGGCCAGCACGGCCAGCAGCGTGTCCAGCAGTTGTTCGGCTTCGGCGCGCTCGAGCCTGGAGGTGGCGATCTCTGCGGGTGCGGTCCAGCGTGCGATCTGGGCAGCCGTCCTGCGTCCCTCTGGGGTCAGGGACAGGTCGTGACGACGGCGGTCGTGGGAGGCCGGGGTGCGCACCACCAGGCCCTTGCGGATCAGCGCGGCGATGGCGTCGCTCACGGTGGAATCGGTGACGTTGAGTTCGCGGGCCAGCGTGGTGGGGTGGGCGGCCGGCGGCGGGCCGACGTGCAGCCAGCCCAGAACCCGCATCTGCGTGCTCGACAGATCGTGGTTCTCGGCGGCTCGCCGGGCCAGCACGTGCAGGGCGTCGCCGACCCTGTCGAGGGCGGCGACGATCTTGGAGTCCAGGCTGGGGTGGCGCTCGCTCCCGGATTTCAGGGCACGATCCCGTCGCGTGTGCCGGCGGCGGGGGCGGCCACGGCGGTGGCTTCCGCCGGGTGTTCGTCGGTGTCCGTCATCGTGACCTCCCTGCCCGGTGTTGCGCGTTGCCGCCGGGATCGCAGCGTAGCCGCTGCCCCCGTCGTAACCGAATGGTGCGAATCAGGCTGATCCTAATACTTAGGAGTCCTGGGGAATTGCTGCATCATGGTCTCGATCCGTGAGCGACAGCTCAGTTCGCAGCTCATGCCCGACCGAGGACGACACATGCCCAAACTTTCGCGCAGCGATTGGTACGACTTAGCCCGCGACACCAACTGGACGTTTCGCTATGTGACCGAGGAGGAGGTGTTCCCCGAAGACCTCTCCGGCACCCACCGGGTTCCCGCGGAGGCCTGGCTCAAGTGGGACGAGCCCTACAAAGTCGGCTACCGCGAGTACGTGCACAACCAGGTGACCAAGGACACCACCACCTACTCGCTGAAGAACGCCATCGGGCGGTCCAAGCTGTTCGAACAGCTCGACCCGGGCTGGAAGTCGGTCATCGTGGCGCACTACGGCGCCATCACCATGCCTGAGTACCTGGCCTCCATCGGCGAAGCGCGAATGGGCCGGTTCGGTCGCTCGGCGGCGTGGCGCAACACCGCGACCTTCGGCACCCTCGACGAGGTCCGGCACGGGCAGATCCAGGCATTCTTCCCCTACGGCCTGCTCGACAAAGAGCCGCGCGGCGACTGGGCGCTCAAGGCGTTCCACACCAACAACTGGATCGTCCTGGCGGTGCGCTACCTGTTCGACGACATGTTCGTGGCCAACGACGCGCTGTCGATCGCGCTGCAGTTGACCTTCACCCTGGAGACCGGATTCACCAACCTGCAGTTCCTCGGGATGGCCGCCGACGCCATCGACGTCGGCGACCTGGAGTTCGGCGCCCTGATCAGTTCCATCCAGACCGACGAGGCGCGCCACGCCCAGCAGGGCGAGCCGACGATCAAGGTGCTCACCGACAGCGGCGAAGGTGCGTGGGGGCAGTTCCTGATCGACCACATGTTCTGGCGGTCGTGGCGCGTCTTCGCGCTGCTGACGGGTCTGTCGATGGACTACTACACCCCGCTGGAAAGCCGGCGAATGAGCTTCAAAGAGTTCATCGAGGACTGGGTGGTCAAACAGTTCGCCGACCAGTTCCGTGACTATGGTCTCGAATTGCCTTGGTACTGGGAGGAATTCATCAACGAGCTGACCTGGTACCACCACGCCATCCATCTGGGCGTGTGGTACTACCGGCCCACGGTGTGGTGGAACCCCGACGCCGGGGTCTCGCAGGAGGAGCGGCTGTGGCTGGAGGAGAAGTACCCCGGCTGGAACCGTGACTTCGGCAAGCACTGGGACGTCATCACCGACAACATCCGCAACGGCGACATCGCCGCCACGTTGCCCGAGACCCTGCCGATCACCTGCAACCTGTGCCAACTGCCCATCGTGCGCGCCGCCGGGGTGATCGTCGGTGCCCACACCGACGCGGCCCCGCTGACCCACGTGCACAACGGCCGCAAGTACCTGTTCTGCTCGGAGCCCTGCCGGTGGATCTTCACCCAGCGGCCCGACCGCTTCGCCGGTCACCAGTCGCTGATCGACCGGGTGCTCTCCGGTGAGATCAGCCCGCCCGACCTCGGCACCGTCCTGCAGTACTTCGGGCTGTCGGCCGAAGAGCAGGGCCAGGACGCCGACAACTACCGGTGGGCACAGCACGGTGCCCGCCCAGGATCGAAGGGCTGACACCATGGCGCTGCTTCCCCTGACCGCGCTGTTCGAGGGCGACGTGCTCGAACTGCTCATCCCCGTCGACGACGCCGACACCGTCGACGCCGTCAGCGCGGCGATCGCCCACCATGTGGTCGGACACCGCGTTGCCAAACGCGATGCTCCGATCCGGCTGCGCCACAACGGCAATGTGCTGGACCCGGCGTTGGCGATCGGCGCCGCCGGTGTCGGCCCACTGGACCACGTCGAGGTCTTCTATGACCAGCGTTAGCACCTGGACCCCGGTGGCCAGCCTCGACGACCTCTGGGAGGGCGAGGTGGCCGAATTCGAGGTGGGCGATCGGCCGATCCTGATCGCGCATCTGCGCGGCGGAGAGATCCGTGCCTACGACGGACTGTGCCCGCACGCCGGATTCCCGCTGGCCGACGGCGATGTCGACGACGAAATCCTGACGTGCGGCGCGCACAGCTGGGAATTCGACCTGTCCACCGGCGCCGGGGTCAATCCCGCCAACTGCCGGTTGCGCAGCCATCCCGTTCGCCTCGAAGGCGACCAGATCGCCATCCTGCTCACCGAAGGAGACCACTGATGACCGCCGTCGAACAGGACAAGCTCGTCGGTCCGGTGGTGCGCGGCTTCGACCCCGATGTCGTCGCCGCCCTGACCGAGGCCATCCACGCCGACAACCCCGATGCGGCCATCGCCATCGAGGACCACGCCGGATACGTCCGCATCCATGCCCCGCGCTTTTTGCGCGTCACCCGGGCGAGCCTGGAATCGGCTGCCGGCCAGGCATTCCCGTTGGCCACCCTGGAGCCGGCGCTGGTGGGTTTTGCCGGCCGGATCCGTTACGTCGGCGACGACGAACTGCACTGGTACTTGGACCGAGAGGACTGACACATGACCACCGCGAAAACCCGGCAGCTCAAGACCTGGAGCATCGCCGGCGACACCCGTCGTAAACCCACCGAATACGAAGCCGTCACCGGGCAGTTCCACTATCACTTCAACCGCCAGCCGGCTCCTTTCGACCTCGACCCGGGCAGCCCGATCAACCGGTGGTATCTCAAGCACCGCGAGGGCTCGCCGCTGCAGGCCGAGAGCTGGGAGGGTTTCCGCGATCCGGCCGCGCTGAACTACCGCCGCTACATCGCGTTGCAGCACGACCGCGAGGTCTACGCCGAAGGCGTGGTCGACCACTACGAGGCACTCGATGCCGATCAGGCCCTGGCGCCCGACTGGGTCGAAACACTGGGCCGCATCTACCTGCCCGCCCGCTATCTGTTCCACGTACTGCAGATCACCAGCCTTTACGTGGGGCAACTGGCGCCGAGCGCCTACATCACCAATGCGGCGTTCTTCCAGGCCGCCGACGAGCTGCGGGCTCTGCAGTGGATCGCCTATCGCGCCAAATCGCTGTCGCTGAGCCACGATGTCGGATTGGCCAATACCGAAGCGACGCGGCGAATCTGGGAGACCGACGAGGCCTGGCAGCCGGCCCGGGAAGCGCTGGAACGCCTGCTGTTGGCCTATGACTGGGGAGAGGCCTTCACCGCGCTGAACCTGGTGATCAAGCCGGCGCTCGACGCGCTGTTCAAGGAGGCTTTCGCCGAGGTGGCCAACGTTGGCGGCGACGGCCTCACCGCGGCGCTGCTCCAGGAATCCCGGGTGGACACCCCCCGCAATCAGGCCTGGACCGCCGCACTCGCCCGCTACGCGCTGGCCGCCAATCCGGCCAACCGCGCTGTCATCGAGGGCTGGATCCAGCATTGGCGCCCGCTCGCCGACCGTGCGGTGCAGGGCCTGGCCGCCGCACTGCCCGATCCGGACGCCGCCGTCGAGCGCACCGCGCGCTCGGTGGCCGCATTCACCGCCTCGTGGGCCGACTGAACCGCCGGGCGGTCAGTCGGCGGCCCGGGCCCGGCTAGGCGGTCAGCGCGACAGCGGCCTCGGCGGTGTAGCACAGGAACGTGAAGGTCTCCTCCAGGTAGAGCTCCACGTTCTCGGCGTCGTGATACAGGTAGCCGATCGCCACGTCGGTGCCCAACCGCAGGTCGAAATCGCCGCCACGCGTGGTCAACACGAATGCGCCGTCGATCGCCGGTGCCCAGATGATGTCGCCGGTCACCAGCCGGCGCAGGTGCTCCAGGATCGGATAGCCGTGGTCGGAGGTCTCGCTGACCTTGGTGTAGGTGTCGGCCGACAGCAGCACCGAGTAGGGACCGTCTACCCCGGCCAGGCGCAGCGCTGAGAGCGCCTGGCTGATCACGTCCGGGATGTCACGCGGGTCCTCGGGCAGCGTCAACTCCGGGTTCGAGCTGGCGCTGCGGATGCCCTGCACCGCGGCATCCGGATAGCCGCCGAAGACGATCCGGTCCTCGGCGAACGCCAGCTTCTTGGCCGCGGCCTTGACCGGGTCCCAGTCCGAGTCCTGCGAGCCCCGCTCCACGTCGTCGATCTCTTCCCGCGACAGGGTGAACGGAACCCGAAGACGCACCAGGGGTTTGCTGTCCCGTAGCGCTGCCTGGACCCCGTCGGCCGGGGCGCCGATGCCGGTCAGCCGGCCGGTGCCCACCGCCGCCGCCGTGGGGCCGGCGGGCTCGCTGACGTCGACTACCCGACGCCCGGCGATGTGCCGCTTGAACGTGCGGGCCGCCTCCTGCTCGATGTCGGCCCAGGCCGCGTCGGTGACGGGGGCCAGATTGCGATACAGGTTGTTCATCAAGAGATTCCTTTCAGGCTGCCGATGTTCAGGGAGCCCCCAGGCACGGGCTCGGCGGGCTGCGCGGGGCTCGGGGCCGGCCGGCCCGGGAGTGGCGGTGGACCGTCGAGGAAGTCTGCGGCGGGGGTGAAGAACAGTCCGCCGGTGACGGCGGTCGAGAAATCCAGAATGCGGTCGGTGTTGCCGGGCGGGTCCCCGAGGAACATGTTGCGCAGCATCTGCTCGGTGACCGCCGGACTGCGGGAGTAGGCGATGTAGTAGGTGCCGGACTCGCCGGTGCCCACCGAGCCGAACGGCATGTTGTGCCGCACGATGTCCAGCTCGTTGCCGTCATCGTCGGTGATCACGTTCAGCGCGATGTGGGAATTGGCCGGCTTGTCGGCGTCGTCGAACTCGATGTCGTCGGCCTTGGTGCGGCCGATCACCCGTTCCTGCTCGGTGACCGGCAACGCCTCCCAGGCCGCCATGTCGTGCAGGTACTTCTGGACGTGGACATAGGACCCGCCGGCGAAGTCGGGGTCCTCGTCGCCGATCGCGGTGGCCTCGCAGGCCGCCTCTTCGACCGGGTTCTCGGTGCCGTCGACGAAGCCGAGCAGATCGCGGTTGTCGAAGAACCGGAAGCCGTGCACCTCGTCGACCACGGTGATCGCACCGGCCATCGCCTTCACGATGCGTCCGGCCAGCTCGAAGCAGACGTCGAGGGTCTCGCCCTTGATGTGGAACAGCAGGTCGCCCGGGGTGGCCGGGGCGGTGTGACGGGGACCGGTCAGCTCGACGAACGGATGCAGCTGCGCCGGCCGCGGCCCGGCGAACAGCCGGTCCCAGGCGTCGGATCCGATCGAGGTCACCACCGACAGCCGCTTGGTCGGGTCGCGGAAGCCGATGGCCCGGGCGAAGCCCGCCAGGTCCGGCAACGCCTCGTGCACCACGGCTTCGCCACCTTCGTCGATGGTGGCTACCAGGAAGATGGCCGCACAGGTCAGGGGAGCGGTGACGGGCTGAGCTGACGGCACAGTATCGACCCTAACGCCCCAATCGGCGTTGCGATGGGAAAGACTTGAGCCCATGGCTGCCACCGCGACCGGACTGTGCGAGTTCATCGATGCCTGCCCCTCGCCGTTCCACGTCTGTGCCGGCGTCGCCGAACGCCTGCGGGCTGCCGGTTACACCGAGGTCGCCGAGACCGACCGATGGCCCGCCCAGCCCGGGCGGTACTTCACCGTCCGGGCCGGCTCGCTGATCGCCTGGGACAGCGGCGCGACGGATCCCGGGGCGCCGTTCCGGGTGGTGGGGGCGCACACCGACAGTCCCAACCTGCGGGTCAAACAACGTCCCGACCGCGAGGTCGCCGGCTGGCATCTGGTGGCATTGGAGCCCTACGGCGGCGCCTGGCTGAACTCGTGGCTGGACCGCGACCTGGGCGTCAGCGGGCGGCTCTCGGTGCGCAGCGCAGGCTCGTCGATCAGCCAGCATCTGGTCCGGATCGACGAACCGATTCTGCGGGTTCCCCAGCTGGCGATCCACCTGGCCGCCGACCGCGCGGCGGTCGCGCTGGATCCGCAACGTCACCTCGACGCGGTGTGGGGTGCGGGCGGCCCGGCCCGGGACTTCCTGGGCCACGTCGCCGAACGCGCCGGTGTCGATCGCGCCGACGTGCTCGGCTTCGACCTGATGACCCACGACCTGGAGCCGGCGGCGATGACCGGGGTGGACCAGCAGTTCGTCAGTGCGCCCCGGTTGGACAACCAGGCCAGCTGCTACGCCGGGCTGGAAGCCCTGCTGGCCGCCCGGCCGGGGCGCTACCTACCGGTGCTGGTGCTCTTCGACCACGAGGAGGTGGGGTCGACCTCGGACCACGGCGCCCAGTCGGATCTGCTGCGCACGGTTTTGGAGCGGATCACCCTGGCCGCCGGCGGGGACCGCGAGGACTTTCTGCGCCGTCTGACCGCCTCCACCATGGCCTCGGCCGACATGGCGCATGCCACCCCCCCCAACTACCCGGACCGCCACGAACCGGGTCATCCGATCGCGGTCAACGCCGGCCCCGTGCTGAAGGTGCAGCCCAACCTGCGCTACGCCACCGACG